>JAUWVG010000122.1 GCA_030617525.1 Candidatus Aminicenantota bacterium
TTTTACACCTCCCACCCCAGTTGGAAAGTTGGCACCAAACTTGCTTATTCTTTATTGGAACAGGAGGTAAATATGAAAATAAACGATTTTGAAAACGGACAAAAAATGAAGCCAATTTCGACAGCCAAAGAATGGAAGCTCTTGTATTTCCAACACGGCCGACCGGGACTGGAAGAGGGCAGGACATTCAAAGGACTCTGCATGCACTGCGAGCTCCAGAGCCTGTGCAACCTACCCAAACCCGAAACAGGAATCTGGCACTGCGAACACTACAGAGCCGAGATAATGAAAAAATCCAACCTCTATGAGACCGTGATCAAACAGCTTGAAAAGGCCCAGGGAGTCAATAATTTCGACCGCGACATCTGTAAGATCATGGCCAAGACCCAGAACGAACTGATTGTACATTTCCCGGTCAAAATGGATGACGGCCATATCAAAATGCTGACCGGCTACCGCGTCCAGCACAACAATGTGCTTGGCCCCTTCAAAGGAGGGCTCCGCTTCCATCCCATGGTCGATATCGATGAGGTCAGAGCGCTGGCCACAATGATGACCTGGAAGTCGGCCATCGTCAATATTCCCTTCGGAGGCGCCAAGGGAGGAATCCAGATCGACCCCTCCGAGTACAGCTCGAAGGAGCTAGAAAAAATCTCCCGGCGTTTTACGTTTGCATTAGGAAACAACATCGGTCCGGATTACGACATCCCCGCCCCCGATGTAAACACCAACCCCCAGATTATGGCCTGGATCCAGGACACCTATTTGTCCACAGTCGCTCCCAACGAAAGAAACCGCTGTATCCATGTCGTCACCGGAAAGCCCATCGAATCAGGCGGAAGTGTGGGGAGAGAAAAAGCTACCGGCCAGGGCGTTGTTTTCCTTATTGAAAAGTGGGCCCAGGATAAAGGATTCAATTTGGAATGTGCTACTTACACCGTACAGGGCTTCGGGAATGTGGGCTCATGGACAGCCCGGCTGATGAAATTGAATGGATCAAAACTCATCGCTGTCGAAGACGTGACAGGAGCCATCAGGAATAGAGAGGGGATCGATCCCGATGACCTGGCCCAGTACGTCAAAGAACACGGAGGTGTAGCCGATTATCCAAAGGCGCACGCCATTGACCATGAGGCTTTTTTCAGCACAAAAGCCGATATCTTTATCCCTGCCGCCCTGGAGAACTCCATCACAGAAGATACGGCTGAGATACTGAATGTCAAACTCGTCGCCGAAGGCGCCAACGGCCCGACAGATGAAAAGGGAGATGAGGTTTTGCGACGCAATGGGATCGACATTATTCCCGATATACTCTGCAATTCAGGCGGTGTTATCGTCAGTTATTTCGAGTGGCTTCAGAACAAAAGGAGTGAATCCTGGGAACTGGATGAGGTTGATTTTAAATTGAAGAAGATTATCGTCAGCGCTTATGAGAAGGTGCGTGACGCATCAGAAAAGTACAAGGTCGACTGGCGGACAGCCGCCCAGATCGTGGCCATGTACAGGCTGGAAATGGTTTACAAAGAAAGAGGGATCTTCCCATAATAAAGACGTGCCAGAGTATTCGTTAAGCACAATCCATTTCTCTTGAGGATATAACTTTTCCTTGTCATTTTTCTTCAGGAATAAAAATGTAGCTCATCTAGACTGTGCAAAAAAACAAATTCAAAATGAAATCTCCAGAACTCCGTTCTAATAATCCGTGTGGACGAGGTGTCCGGAAAACTCGCCCGCGTTGCGGACAAAGATGGTCGTATTGAATCCCTCGGCCAGCTCTCTCAACCTCTCCGCGTATTCGGATTCCGTCCCGGGCTCCGGCTCTCTGAGACCGAGAAAGACAACTACTGAATCCCGGCTGTGGGCGTGCATGACTGCTGCAGCGGTGATATCTTTAGGTCGTACGATGACCTCGATGGCAGCCTTAATCCGGGTTTCCGGGACCAGCCTGTTTAGACTGGCGTCCATCCGTTCTCGCTCTTCCTCTGACTCTACTATGGAGCAGATCCTGATCTTGGCACGTCTCCATTCGGCATTCAGTTTGAGAAGGTGAGCCAGAAGCAGCATGAGGTCGCCGTTGTTCTGGAGGCCTCTCCACCAGATGTCGATCTGCATCTCCTGTCCGGGATCGTGGACCCATTTCGTCCGGGCAATTATGGTGCTCTTCCCTGTCCTGGAGACCGATCGCATTATCCGCAGCGTGGATTCCAGCCGGCCCGGCCTTTTCGGCCATCCGAACATCACCGTATTGGACTGCAGATCGGCCATCCCGTTCGCCTGAATGATATCCAGTATGCCGCATTCGTAGTCTGAGACAACGTCCACTTCACTGAAAGCCATCAGCCCTTCATCTTCCAGAGCATTGTCCATTTCCCGGCGTTTTTTTTCGATATCCTTGTACTCCTCCTCGATGTCGCCGACGATCAGCTGAACGGCCGTAACCAATCCCTGGTTCTGGCTGAACCAATTGGCCAAACGCACCAATCCCCTCCGCTTGGCCGGATTTCCGGTAAACAGGAGGATCTGAGGACGCCAGTTACGGGGCTCGATGGAGTGCCGGCGGAGCTTTAGGAGTGCGAATCTAGCTAGGGCGATCCAAAGTCCGGCTCTGACATCTCCCCACCTTTTTTTCATGGCACGACGGCGCAGGTAGATAAAGAGTGTCGACACCAGAACGGCGGCAATAATGCAGGCAACAGGATTGATGAGCGCCATGACGATGATTGCACCGATGGATCCAAAAAGAGAAACATACCAAGGGACGTTGATAGTGGGACGGTAGGAAGGATCTCCTACCAATTTTTCCAGCCCGGCGCTGAGATTGATGATGATATATAAGGTAAGGAAGAGAATGGTGACAAACTGGGCGACGGCGTTGAGACCACCTAGGCCCACCGCGGCCAGGGCGATTGCGCCGCTGACCCAGGTGGCGACGGTCGGCTGACCTGTTTTTGACAGCTTGGATAGAAAACGGGGGGCCAGTCCGTCGCTGGACAGGGCCTGCAAAACCCGGGGGCCGCCGAGGATACTCCCGAAAGCGGAGGACAGGATGGCGCCCCAGATGCCGGGATAGATTAACCAGGCTCCGAGTACGGCAACCCTGATCCAAATCACCCCAGGTTCCGCCAGCTCCGCGTGGCTGAGACGGGCCGTTATGCCGAGAAGGACAAGGACAAACATATAAGTCAGAAATCCTGTTAACACGGCAAGCATGGTTCCCCGTGGGATGGACTTCTTAGGATCTTTCAGGTCACCGCTCATTCCGATGCCGGCCGTAAATCCGGTGACGGCAGGAAAGAAAACGGCGAACACATACCAGAATCCTTCCGGGGCAGTGCGGTAAGTAGCCGTAAACTCGGGCGCACGCACACCGCCCCCGATCACACCGGCCACAAGGGCGATGATGGACAATCCCACTGCGATCATAATGGGAATCTGCAGCTTCAAAGCCAGTCCTGCGCTTTTGCCGGAAATGCCCGTAATGAACAGGATTATGATCACGGTGATAATCTGAATGGTGAAGGGCGTCACCTCACCCCAGGCTTTCGGCAGGAACGGGGCAATAGATTCAGCCAAGCCAAAGCTGTAGAAGGTGATGCTCAAGGTACGGCACATGAAAAGGGGAATACCGATGGCTCCGCCCAATTCCAGTCCGAGACTCCGTGAAATGAGGTAGTACTCCCCACCCACGCCAACCCTCATGTTCGTGGCAACGGCCGAAGCGCTCAGACCGGTGATGAAAGTGATCGAGCTGGACAGCACGACAATAAAAAGAGTGAGAGGCAGGCCGAGATTCCCGATCACCCAACCGAACCTCAAATACATAATCAGACCGAGGATAGTCAGGACGCTGGGAGTGTAGACGCCAAGGAAGGTGCCAAACTTTTGGACGGGCGGCCGGAGTTCCTGCTCTTTCCTCATAAGAAGTGGACCTATAATATACTTACTTGAAAAATAAAATCAATTAGCCTTATTATAGACAACGATAATACTTGCTTAAAAAATCAGGAGATTTTCATGCAAAAAAAAATCAAATGTCTTTTTGTTTTTGTTTCATTAGTGACAATATTTTTTTGTAATAGCAGGGAAGTATTTTCACAATCAGACCTTGCTTCGAAACAAGTAGGCCCACAGCCGGACGGAAGCATTCTTGTTCCAACCAACCAACTATTACGCCCGGCAGGATTCCAAATTGTGTTTCCCGGACGACCGGTTGATTTGGCTTTGAGTCCTGATGGAAAATGGCTGGCTGTTTTGAACAAAAATTCGCTGGATTTAATTCGCGTTTTTGATCGGACAATTATGCAAACTCTTCCGTTTCCTAAAAGCGGCGCATCTTTTAAGGGACTTTTATTTTCTGCGGATGGAAGAAAAATTTTTGTGAGTCAGGCTCGTGACCGGATTTATGTTGCCCACAAGGATAAAAACAATATTTTACAATGGGGCAAGCCGATTCTATTTCCCAAACCGGAAATAGGAGGAAATACTGTTCCCGGCGGTTTTGTGTTCAGTGAGAGAGAAGACAAACTTTATGTTACTTTGAGCCGCAGCAATTCGCTTGGTGTTGTCAATATGGGGGATATGTCTTTGGCTGAAATTCCAGTTGGGGTAGCGCCTTATGAAGTTGTTCTTTTTTCTGCTGAGAAAGCGTATGTGAGCAACTGGGGTGGTCGAAGACCGGAGCCAGGAGAAAGCTCTTACAAAACATCGGGCAGCGATATCCTGGTCGATGCAAAAACAGGAATTGCTAATAACGGCGCAATTTCTGTTGTTGATTTGAAAGCCAATAAACAAACAAAATATATAAATGTGGGACTGCATCCCAGTGCTATTGTTTTAAGCCCGGATAAAAAATATTTATATGTTGCTTGCGCTAACAGTGATGTTATCTCTGTCATCGACACAAAAAGCGACACAGTTATAGATGAAATTTCTGTCCGTTTACAAAATGATCTGCCTTTTGGCAGCGCACCCAATGCACTGACGATATCTGCGGATGGAAAACGACTGTACGTAGCCAATGGTACCGATAACGCCATCTGCGTTATTCATCTCGATGCAGGGAATAATATAATTGGATTTATCCCAACAGGATGGTATCCGGGCGCTGTTATTTTGGACAGAGACTTAAAATTTCTTTATGTGGCAAATACAAAAGGCATTGGATCACGAAACCAACGCGCGGACAGACCCGGATATAATACACATCAACACATGGGGAGTATTTCCATTATTCCTGTTCCAAGCCAAAATAAACTTGAAAAGATGACAAAAATCGTCAAGGAAAACAATTCATTTTCACGTATGATGGAACAATTGGTTCTGGAAAACAAAAGTGCCCAGGTCGTTCCAGTTCCTCAATTTCCAGGCCAGGCTTCTTTTTTCAAACATGTTGTTTACATAATAAAAGAGAATCGAACATATGACCAGGTTTTTGGTGACCTGCCGCAGGGGAATGGCGACATGTCGCTTGTTCATTTTGGGCGAGAGGTTACGCCTAATCATCATGCTTTAGCCGAAACTTTTGTTTTAATGGATAATTATTATTGTAGTGGCATACTCAGCGCTGATGGACATCAGTGGACCGATGAAGCCTATGTTACGGATTATATTGAAAAGTTCTTCGGAGATTTCACCCGCAGCTATCCCTATGATGGTGGTGACGCGCTTGCATATGCCAGCTCAGGATTTATCTGGGATAATGTTTTAAAACATGGTTTAACTTTCCGTGATTATGGCGAGTTTGTCGATGCTGTCATTGAACCAAAGAATTCAACATTCACGGATATGTATCAGGACTTCAAGAATGGTACTCATAAAATTAAGATCACAGCTAAATCAAATTTACCGCAATTGAAGCCTTATTTATGTCCTACATATGTAGGATTTCCCAACACGGTTCCTGATGTCTATCGTGCGAACGAATTTATCAAAGAATTGAAACAGTATGAGAAAAATAATAACTTTCCCAATTTTATCATCATGCTGCTGCCAAACGACCACACTTCCGGAACAAAACCCGGAACCCCAACCCCGCAGGCTGCCGTAGCAGATAATGATTTAGCCCTGGGTCGAATCGTGGACGCCATTTCTCACAGCAAGTTTTGGCAGCAGACCTGTATTTTTGTGACGGAAGATGATCCGCAGGCAGGCCTTGATCATGTTGATGGACACCGGACAGTTGGTTTAATTATAAGTCCTTACACAAAACGCGGTGAAACTATCTCCACTAATTATTCTCAAATAAATATGTTTCGTACAATGGAGAACATTCTCGGAATTCCGCCCATGAACCAATTTGATCTGGCCGCGGAGCCTATGTATGATTGTTTTACTGATGACCCGGATTTTTTGCCTTATGATGTTCTACAGAATAATATTCCCTTGGATCAATTAAATCCTGAACTCAGCAGCCTGACTGGAGATGCTCTATATTGGGCGCAAAAATCTTTAGAACAGGACCTGGAAGATTACGATCGTATTGATGAAGATATATTCAACCGTATCATCTGGCATGCTGTGAAAGGTTATGAAGTGCCATATCCTGTGTTATCTAAAAATTTGAGAACTAAAAAAAAATGAATTAACCTGAACTATTCAGATGAGTTATACTCTGTCAAAGAAAATAGAATTCTTAGGATAGATGTTTTATGAATACTCTCTTTCTTTTGTGCTGCCGGGCATCATAATATCTCCAGAAGTTCTGAACCTTCTCATTTTCCTCCATCTCAGCATTGGATTCAGCGGTGAGGATGCCTTTTTTTAAACATGTTTCTGTCAGATCGGTCATGAAAATCGCGTTGATCCCCTTGTTTTGGTAATCAGGGTGAACTCCAACGAGAATAATATCTATGCATTCGGGCTTCTTGTACGCCTTCAAAATAGGAATAAAACCAAACGGAAATAA
>JAUWVG010000308.1 GCA_030617525.1 Candidatus Aminicenantota bacterium
ACAATCGCTGCCACCATTTATGTCTCTTATCAACTCGCCGATCTCTACGGAATCGCACTGGCCGCCGTTGGAATGCTGGCAACCATCGGAATTGTAATGTCCACAGATTCTTACGGCCCAATTGCTGACAATGCGGGAGGAATCGCAGAGATGTCCAAACTGGGCCCTGAAATCCGGAAGATCACTGACAAGCTGGATGCTTCCGGGAACACAACCGCAGCCATAGGAAAGGGTTTTGCCATCGGTTCTGCGGCTCTGACAGCCCTGGCGCTGTTCTCTGCATACCAGAAGACCACAAACCTCGACTCTATCAGCCTCACCAATGTCCAGACTATCATCGGACTTCTCATTGGGGCTCTAATGCCTTTTGCTATTGCTGCTTTTACTCTCAATGCCGTGGGCAGGGCAGCGAACAAAATGGTCGTGGAGATCAGACGGCAATTCCGGGAAATTGTTGGTCTCATGGAAGGGAAAGCCAAACCTGATTCTGACCGATGCATCGATATCGTCACCCGGGGAGCTCTCGTCGAGATGATTCTTCCCGGATTAAGTGCAGTTATTATGCCCCTCCTTGTAGGATTGATCCTCGGTGCAGAAGCTTTGGGCGGTTTCCTGGCAGGAGCTACGGCCACAGGTGTTCTTCTAGCAATATATATGTCAAATGCCGGTGCGGCCTGGGACAATGCAAAAAAATGGATCGAAGAAGGTAATCTCGGAGGAAAAGGCACCGATTGCCATGCGGCTTCAGTTATCGGGGACACGGTTGGAGATCCCTTAAAAGACACGGCCGGACCCTCAATGAAAATCCTGATCAAACTCATGGCCGTTGTCAGTCTCGTGTTCGCTCCCCTCTTCATGTGACACGGAGCACAAGCATCCCCATTTCCATGATTTCAAGAGCGAGTTCTGTAAAGTGATGAGAAATCATGGAAATGAGGATGCCTCGCACATCCCTTTTTATTTGCTATTCTGAAATTTTTCGGTTATAATTCACGCTTCCTTGCACCCCTGTAGAGACACACGTTAGCCTGGAATATTCACGAGTCGAGGTTGCTACAGATGCGAGGCATCTGCCCATGAAGTTTATTACGAACGATCGCACAGAGTGTGGTGACCTCATAATGCTTTCGCAGAGGCATGAGATTGCCACGTCGCTTTGCTCCTCGCAACAAATGGGTCGTAACAAAGCAGATGTGGTAAGATCGGCTCGCCCGAAGGGTAAAAAATGCCGACATTTGATATAGACTGGCAACAAACAAAGTGATGTTCACAGATATGGCTAAAAATCGTGCTATCAAGTTGATATCATTGAAGCGAAATGAATGTGTCGGCAGTTTTTATGAATAATAAATGAAAGTAAAAGTGTGGAATACTATCGTCCAGCTCAGCAAAGAGAGAGGTGTAGCCACTCACGTTATCGTCGATGCCATAAAAGAATCTCTGAAAGTCGCCTCATCTCAATACTTCAGCCACGATGAGGAAATTATTGTCACTTTCCTGGCCGAAAAAGGAGAACTCCGCGTCTATTCAGTCAAAACGATCACCAAGACACCAAAGAATCTCGCAACTGAGATATCTCTCGAGGATGCCAAAGATATTGACCCAAAGGCCAAAATTGGAGAAACCATCGAAGTCGATTTGCCCTCAGAAACATTGGGCCGTATTTCTGCACAAGCGGCTAAGCAAGTGATATTTCAAAAGGTTCGCGATGCAGAGCAGGAAAAAATCTATAATCAGTTTGCCTCAAGAATAGGAGATCTTATTACAGGTGTTCTGCGCAGATTTGAGCCGAACAATAATATGATCCTCGAACTGGACAAGACGGAAGTTCTCTTTCCGCAACGCGAAATGCTTCCGAATGAAAGCTTCAGAAGAGGAGATCGTGTCAAAGCAGTCATTAAACACGTGTACAAAGAGGCCTCAGGTGCCCAAGTCATCGTTTCCCGGACAGATAACCGATTCCTGGCGAAACTGCTTGAATTGGAAACACCTGAAATTGCCAATGGAAGTATAGTGATCAAAGATATTGTCAGACAAGCTGGGGAAAGAGCAAAAGTTGCCGTCCTCACTAGAGAAAAAGACATTGATCCTGTGGGAGCCTGCATCGGATTCAAAGGCAACAGAATTTTAGCCATCAGCCAAGAACTGCAGGGTGAAAAAATTGATATCATCGAGTGGTCAGATAATCCTCTCGATTATGCCAAGGCAGCCCTAAGTCCGGCAAAGGTCGAAAAAGTTTTCGTCCGAAACATGAGTGAAAAAATGCTCCAAGCCGTCGTCGCTAAAGATCATCTGTCACTGGCTATAGGGAAAAAAGGGATGAATGTTCGGCTGGCTTCTATTTTGGTAGGATACAGAATTGAAATTAATCAGGCCTAATACTTAAACTAGAGAGAATACTGGAGAAAATATATAACATGAAATCACAAGAGAAAAATCAACCCGAAAAAAAAGACGAGGAAGACATCATCCAAAAAATCCAAATCAGGGAAGGTTTGAACATAAAAGAAATCTCCGATCAGCTCGATGTGAGAGCCAAAGACATCTTGACTCTGCTCAAGAGAGAAGGATTTTCTATCACAGTAAATGATCCTCTCACCCAATCCATCGCTCAATCCCTTTCTGACACTCTTGAACTCGAAATAGAAATTATTTCTATTGAAGATGAATTGAAACAGCGTTTGGAAAGCCGGTCCGAGGAATTGGAGATTCGCCCCCCTGTAGTGACCATAATGGGCCATGTTGACCATGGCAAGACCACTCTTCTCGACGCTTTTCGAGAGTCAAATCTGGTTGGCAGAGAATCAGGTGGAATCACCCAGCATATCGGTGCATATATTGTCACGCATAACAATCACCCCATAACCTTTGTCGACACACCAGGCCATGAAGCATTCACTCAATTGAGAGCCAGAGGGGCCAAAGTGACAGATATCGTCATCCTCGTTGTCGCAGCCGATGACGGCGTCATGCCCCAGACAAAAGAAGCCATCAGTCATGCCAAGGCCGCCGATGTCCCTATTATTGTAGCCATCAATAAAATCGATAAAGACAATGCCGATTTGGACAAAACCAAGCAGCAGCTATCCAAGGAAGGTCTCCTCGTCGAAGACTGGGGAGGAGATGTAGTCAGTGTGGAGGTCTCCGCAACGGAGAAGACAAACATGAAAGAGCTTCTGGACATGATTTTGCTCGTCAGTGAGGTCAATGAAATAAAAGCCAATCCAAATGGCGAAGCTCAGGGAGTTGTTTTGGAAGCCCGCTTGGATGCCAAGAAAGGGGCCATCGCGACGGTCATCATCCAAAACGGCACACTTAAGCAGGGAGAGGCCTTTATCACAGGTGTCACCTATGGAAAAGTCAGGGCTCTCTTCGATGAAAAGGGAGGGGTAATGAAGGAGGCTAAACCCTCTATCCCCGTAGAGATCCTCGGTTTTAGTGATGTCCCTGAATCCGGAGACATCTTCCAGGTTGTCCAAAACGTCGAATCGGCAAAGAAAATATCTCAACTCAGAAAAAGCCAAACAAAAGACGAGACCGATGCCAGCTCAGAACATTTGACTCTCGATCAACTCTTCCAAAAAATAGAAGTAGGAGAAGCCAAGGATCTTCCGCTTGTCATCAAAGGGGATGTTCAGGGCTCCATCGAAGTACTTTCAGATATCCTTCCGAATCTGAGTCTTGAAAGCGTCCAAGTCAAAATAGTCCATGCGGCCACCGGGAATATCACAGAAAGCGATGTTCTTCTCGCGTCAGCCTCAAATGCCATTCTTATCGGCTACAACGTTAAAACGAATCAGAAAATTCAAGACCTGGCCAAAAAAGAAAATGTCGAAATCAGAACCTATACTGTTATCTACCAGCTGACTGATCATATCAAAAAAGCCTTGACTGGACTCCTGGAACCCATACTCAAAGAAAAATCTTTAGGGCGGGCAGAAATCAGGAAAATCTTCCAAATTCCCCGCATCGGTGTTATTGCCGGATGTTATGTCCAAGACGGCACGATCACGAGAAACTCTGAGATAAGAATTCTTAGAGATAACGAAACCATCCACCAAGGAAAAATATCCTCACTCAAACATATCAAGGAAAATGTCACGGAAGTGAAGAAAAACTACGAATGTGGAATCGGTATCGAGAAATTT
>JAUWVG010000360.1 GCA_030617525.1 Candidatus Aminicenantota bacterium
AAGTATTTGGAGATTGGTGAAATTCTTCGTCTGCCGGAGGGCACTGTGAAATCGATTATGCATAGAGCCATAAGGAAACTTCGGAAAGATCTCTGGGTTTATAATCCCAAGAAAACCATTACAGCGAGTGTATAAAATGAAGTGTAAAGACATTGAACGTTTGATCATCGCATCATCCGGCAAATTGCCGGATTCAAAACAACTCCACGCAATCCAATTGCATGTTGAACACTGCATCAAGTGTTCCCGTTTGAAAGTGGATATAGAGAATTTGAGGAGTCTTCTACAGCGAAGGGCCGCACCTGTTCTTCCGGAAGATCTCGACAAAAAAACGTATCAGAAGTGTTTGAGTGAAATTCAATCGCTTCAAAACAACAAGAAGAACGCCAATCTTCAACAGCATTTACAATCCATTCCGATTCATATGAAGGTTGTTTTTATCTCCCTTCTGGTCGTGATGGTCATCTGGTTTTTTTCAATATTTGAAGATTTCGGCTTTGGAGGAGAGTCTCTATCTATGCCGACGATTTTTGGTCTGTTTTTGATCATTCAAAATGCGATGATGCTTCTCTTTGCGCCTTTACTGATTCGCCGATTCCGGTCAAAAAAACTTAACACACAATTTATTCAATAGGAGGATAACATGGCAACAACAGCGGGAAAGACAATAGCGCTCATTATTTTTCTGGTGCTGCTCTGCTTCATTGGCCTTCGGATGACACCTCTTACCTTTGCGCCATTCGGATTTTTTTCATCGACAATATCCAGCGTGCAAAATGGCTGGGAGAATGCTCTCCATTCCACAAATATATTGCCCCGTAATTTCTTCAGGTTATTTCCGGCGACGGTTGTTTCTTTTGTACTTCTGATTATATGGATATTTGTCATTGTATGGGTGTACCGTGATGCCGAACGCCGCGGCATGAACGGCATTTTGTGGGGACTGCTGGTTTTTATCGGGAATATCATCGGTTTATTGATTTATCTCATCCTTCGTTCGGATAGCCTGCCTTCACAAAGTGAGCCGCCAGCAATACATTCCAAGTGTCCCGAGTGCAGCACTCCGGTGTCTCAAAAATATGCATTCTGCCCTCACTGTGGGGCCAGCATGGCGGGACCGGTTTGTCCGGACTGCGGCAAGAATGTCGAGAAAGATTGGCAGGCCTGCCCCCACTGCGGAAAAAACCTCAAATAACCGAATGGGATCAAATCCGATTTGATCCCATTTTTCCTTTTTTTTCCTCTGTTTTTCATTCACGTCAAAATATTTTATTGAACAAAAAGAGGAAACTCTATATAAATAAATGAATTAACCGATGAAAAATGCTGAGAAAATCAATAATCGCCAGATCCTCAGTACATGGAAGGATATATCTTCTTATTTAGATAGAAACATCCGGACCTGTCAGAGATGGGAAAAAGAGATTGGGCTTCCTGTATACAGGATGGAAGAATCGAGCCGTGCTTCTGTTTTTGCCTATAGAGATGAGATAGACGAGTGGCTACATAATCGAGTGAAAAACAATGAAATCGGGCAAAAATCTTTTTTTGAACGAAAAGGGGCTGTTATTGGAACTCTCCTTGGATTAGCCGTTTCTGTAGTTGTGCTGGCGTATTTTCTCATCTTTCATATTTTTGATGAAAAATTGAGAGCCCAACGGTATAATCCTACACATATTGCCCTGAATAATGAAGTTGTCTATTTTTGTGATGATTCCGGGAAAAGTCTGTGGGATTTTAAGTTTTCCCCCGAACAAGGCTCTCGTTCATTTTATTTGCCACCACAAACAGTTGATATAAGAAAATTAGTAGACTTTGCTGATATCGACCGGGACTCCCGAAACGAAGTTGTTTTTTTTCGCCTGAGTGATGATTTAGACAAAAGGGAATTCATTGTATTTGATAATGATGGACAAGAACTTTTCAGGAAGAAGTTTATTCCAAATCAGAAATATGCTGATATGACGTTGGATTATAAGGGATGGCGAATAGATTATTTAAAAATGGTTGATATCCTGGGAGATGAAGTGCCTGAAATATTGGTGATCTGGAAAAATCAAAGCCGTTTTCCCACAACTTTTTTGGTTTATGATAAAGATGGAAATGAGATCTTTCGGTATAATCATACAGGGCACCTTTACAGATTTGATGTTTTTAAAAACAAGGATGGACAGAGATTTATCTATCTGTTTGGCACAAATAATCTCTTGAATGGGAATGCCATATTTTCGGTGTTGAACTGTGATAATCTTGTCAGTGGGACGGCTCCACCCTATGATATTCCAGAAGATTTGGAGGATAAACGAGAATTTTTAAAAAAATATCTACCCATTAAACCGGCAAAAGCTGTTCAGGAATATTATTTCCGTATTGCCCACAATGAATTAGTCCCCTTTGTTTCTTCTGGAAATCGAACCAAATATCTATCACCCCGGAACGGAAAAATCAGTGATGACGGGATAACATTTTGCATTTATGTCACCGGAAGAAGTAAGTTGTTCTATACCCTTGACTCTTCTTATCAGATTAGAAGTATTATTCCGAACATCAGTTTCCAAAATGAGTGGAATGTGTATTATGGTCAACATGAAATCCATAGGTCTTTAGACTCTTTCATAAAACATGCGGAGGACAACATATTTTACTGGCATCAATCCGGTTGGAGATCTTTGACATCAAAAAATGGAGTTCAAAATCTTATCAATTGATATAAGATATTTTAATTTCGTCTATCCAGGCTGGAATTCCGAAAAAATCTGAGTAAGAGATGGAAATTCGATTCTTTTGTATCTGAGCTGACTCCTCTGTTTTGATAGACATTCTTTCCCAGATTGTTTCACCATCCACAAAAACATCCATTAGGTCCTCTTCGTAATTGCAGATGATTTCAAAGAGATGCCATACATCGGATTGGATTTCTATTTCCTTTCGATCCCTATCTGTTGCATAGGCAAATTTGATTAAATTCCGACTGCTGGATAATACCATTCTGGTCCCAAAAAATTCAAAGTTCATAGTACATTGGGCGCATTCTTTTTCGGTAGACGACAGCCAAACCTTCCATTGTATGTGAATTTTTGAAGGAAGATATGAAGTGGCAAAGTTAGTGGATTGAACAGGATTGTATTGATTGTTTGTACGAAATTTTAAGGAGTACTCCCCTTGGGCTTTTTTTTCTGAGTCAAGCGAGATATTGTCCTTTGCTCCAGTCATGTCCCATCTGGTTAGGTCTCCTGATTCGAATCCCTCATAAAAAATTAAGTTTGACCTTTCCAGTTCTTGTATTAAATGTGTGTAAATTTTCCATGCCCAGGTTGCCGCGAAAAAATTCTGTAGGAAGCCGAAGTCTTTTTGTTCTTTAAGGATAAGAGAGGAACGTTGGGACCAGTTTTCAATAATATCCTGGATCTTTTCGTTTGAGGCGATTTCATAGGCCTGGGGTTGAACATTATCAGAGGCCCATTTTTGGAATAAGTAGGGATTGATCAATTGCAGTTCAGCATCTAACATTACCAATAATTCCTCGATTGCCTTTTGTGGTATTCTTGAGTCGAATTCCCCATGCAAAATATTTTCCCACCCTGAGGCAATTCGTTTGTATTCCTCAACCAGGAAATTGTATTTGTCTTCAAGTACTTTTTTGCTGTTGGCTTGAGCCCAATCCACTGGAACTGGTTTTTTCTGAAAAGAAAAAATTGGAAAAGGATCGGCAGATAAAACAAAGATCAAGAATAAGCAGAGCAAGATTGGAACAGGTATCATATAAATAAATTTCATCAATTTAATAGATATTATTGTAAAGAATATGGAAAACAAGTCAATGTTTGATTAAATATGCC
>JAUWVG010000138.1 GCA_030617525.1 Candidatus Aminicenantota bacterium
AAACTGCCCCAAGCGAGGCCGAATAATGTGATCAGAATTATCTTTTCGACCATATTGTTTCTGTCCTGACTTCATTTGTCTGTGGATTATAGATATAGTCCTTCTCGTCCATATCTTTTGGTACACTGCTGAGAAAACCTTCCCTCACAAGCTGTTCCAGGTTGAGGGGTCGCCGGCCGAATTTTTCAGAATATAAATTAATGGCGCCCTTGATGAGTTGGATGTCTCTAGATGCCTTAACATTGTAGAGATGGTTTGCCGCGATTTTTATGACCCGATCGTCTGTGGCTGTCTGGTAAATCTCCAGCCAGCTCTGCCATGCTGTTTCATAGTCCATCATTTTAAAAGCGGCATTGGCAGCCAGTCTTTCAGTCTGAGAGGGAGCGCCTTCGATCTTCATCGTCTTTTCATAGTAGTCTTTAGCTATACTAAAATCTTCTAAAAACATCTGGGCGTAATGTCCGGCCTGGAACGGGAAAATCCATTGGTCGGGATTATTTTTCAAGCCCAGATCAAGAATTTTGAAAGCCAGCGGCACATCCTTAGCTTCATAAACAGCGATAAGGGCACCAACTTCGTAGGGATCGAGATAAAGAGGGTCAAGTTCGGAAATGATAGAAAAAATGTGCTCGAGGTACTCAAATCGGTCGGGGATATTGTAGTTGCCGTAGTATTGAATGGCCCAGAGGTAAATAAAGTCCGCCATCATTGTCGGGTTACCGAAGGAGGCAAATTTGAGATACTTTCCGGACGGCATGTAGATGATGGATGATCCTGGAATTTTTGTTCGCGGGGTTCCGTCGATTTTGAGTTTGAGGGCCATGAATACGGTGCAGCTCAAGATGACCATGACGATAATAAAACTTTTTCTCATAGGATTAGATGAAGTCTCTTTTTCTGAAGACAAGGACGGCCAGGAAGAGGACAAAAACCGTATAGGAGATACCGTAAATTGTTGAAAAAAAGAGAATTTGAGGAGGAATGGGGAGATGGTGAACTATTTCGGTCTTAAAATTAAAGTTTTCCAGGTCAGGGAGAAAGGTGTAGAGGATTCGAGCGGTTACTTTCCCTATTCCGGGTGACATTTTTTTGAAAAGTGTTTCCAGCCCCCAGCTCAGATGACCGATGAGATAGAAGGCCAGAGAGAAGATGGAGCTGAGGATTGGTGTTGAAAAACAGGAGAAAAAGAGGGCCACGGCTGTGATGAGACAAAGTTCAAGAAAAATGTAGAAGAGTGCAATCAACATAGACCATTCAATTTTGAGGGCATGGAGGAAGTATATGACGAAAAAAATCACAGTCATCAAAAACAGCATAACAAATAGAGTCAACACAAGGCCGAAGTATTTTCCGAGTAAAAATTGGTGTCTATGGATAGGTTTGGATAAAAGAGTGTAGATGGTCTTTTTATCGATTTCCTTAAAGACAAGCCCTGTGCCCATGAGGATGGCCATTAAGGCCCCAAAGAGTGAAATAGCGGCTAATCCGACATCTGTGACGATTTTGACCCGGTCGCCGACAGTCAGGAGGGCTAGAAGGCGCGAAAATAAAAGACTGGCTAAGGCGAAAAAAAGGAGAAGATAGAGAACCCTGTCCCGGATAGCCTCCCTGAAAGTATTGAGAGCGATGGCTTTAATTTTCATTTCTTCTTTACCATGCCTACAAACAGGTCTTCAAGAGTTTCTGTCCTGGGAGTCAGGGAGTGGATTTTCCCTCCTCTATCTTGGATGAGCCGGAATACGGAGTTTATCTTTTTTTCGTCGTGGATTTTCAGCAGGATTTTTCCTCCAGGTGTCGACAGGCTCTCGCCCAATTCCTCTAAATCACTCTTGCCTAGACCTGAGATGATGATTTCTGTAAATAGGATCCTTTCTGATATGAGCTCCTGCAGATATCCTTGGTTTACGATTTCTCCGTTTACAATTATGGCCACCCGGTCACAGATCATCTCTATGTCCTGAAGAATATGAGAAGAAAGGAAGACAGTCTTTCCCTCTTCTCTAAGCCTTACGAGGATATCTCGAATCTCTTTCCGTCCCAACGGATCGAGCCCCCCAAGAGGTTCATCTAAAATAACGATATCGGGATTGTTGAGCAGAGCTTGGGCGAGCCCAATCCTTTGCAGCATCCCCCGTGAAAATTTGCGGAGCTGAAGGTTTCTTGCCTTTTTCATATCGACCAATTGAAGGATATCTTCAATCCTTTTCTCTTTTTCCAATTCGGGAATAACGAAGAGCTGACTGTAGAAACGGAGAAATTCAGAAGCGGTCAAATAATCATAAAAATATGGATTTTCAGGAAGAAATCCGACACGTTCTTTGGCTTTAAGGGAAAGATGGGGGAGGTCAAATAACTTAATATCTCCATCTTCCGGGAAGATCAATCCCATGACGCATTTAATAGTGGTGGTCTTTCCTGCTCCATTCGGACCGAGATAGCCGAAGATTTCACCCTGATCAACATGAAGAGAAATCCCTTTTAGGATTGTCTTTTTTTGGAGAAGGAAGCCGGTTTTAAATGATTTGTGGAGGTTGTCAATCCGAAGTGCAGTGGCCATGAACTTCTTTTTATTATATAGAATTCAGCACCGATTTCAATAAAAACTTGGGGCCTAGCTTCGAAAACTTTAAGAAATCGGGGTCAGGCTTGCAAAACTTGAATAACTTTCTACTGAATAAAATAAAAATCGAGAAAGTTTTTCAACTTTTGCAAGCCTGACCCCAAAGTTTTCGAAGCTAGGTCCCAAGTTTTTAATCAGGGAGGACATGTTTGAGAGATTCTGGGGCAATGGTGATATAGAGATCGCTGCCTAGGTAAAGGAGGGGTTGGATCTTTGCCGCATCGAGGGCCCCATTCAAATCGAAGCACCCTTCATCTTCATGGACGGCCAGAACTTCTCCGACAAAGAGATCATGATCTCCATAGGGACGGACATCGATCAGCCTGTTTTCCAGGCAGACATATGCTTGGGCAAGGATGGGAGAGCGGATTATTTTCGCAGGAGCCAGCTCGACTTGACATTCTTTTATTTTATCCTTGTCATGCCCTGAAATTCTTCCCATTTGCGCGGAGAGTTTCACCTGGTCAAAACCGATAAAATTGACGGTGAATTCACGTGCTTGCGAAATGATCTGATGTGTGAGCCTCTTTTTTGAGATAAGGACTCCAAAGAGAGGGGGGTCGAAAGATAGTGCCGAATGCCAGGCGCAGGCCATATAATTGATCTGCTCTCCAGATTGAGCGCCGACAATATTCACTGTGTAAGGGTAAAAATATTGAAAGTTGTCAAGATTTGTGGTGATTTTTTTCATGCTCTATTTACTCCAATATTGAGATAATTATGTCAGACCCTTGATTTTTTTGGCATTCTTGAGAAGCCATTCCTGCGTGAAGAGATGTTCCCGTTTGAGGGCGAGATGGCGATTGAGCTGTTCTGTTATGTCCTTGTTTGAGATTTTTGGAATGAGTTTTTCGTACAACAAAATCAGGTCATTTTCTGTTGGGATGAGTGTCTCCAGGGCGCTGATCCTGTCTTCACCTGGATAAAAGGACGGCATCGGGTTTGTACTTTTTTCCACTCCATTGACATCTTTTTCTGCATTTTCTATTTGAATGACATCGCCCAGTTTGATAAGAATCCCGGCATTTTTGTCCCAATGTCGCATGTGATTGATAGAGTTTTTGTACAATCTTTGGCAGAGATCCTGATGTTCACTGAAATCGATGACATATTTCAAATAGCGGTGCAGGAGTTCATTTTCGAGTCTCATGATCTGATGGAGAATCTGGACGTCCTCTCTGTTTGAGGCGTCTGGATAGGATGGAAAACAAAGGGTGTCCTCACTCCCCTCATTTTTCATCGAGCAAATCATGGCTGTAAACTGCTCGGCATGACGGACTTCGTCGTATGAGATGTTGAGAATCATATTTTGAATCTTTGGGAAGACTCCATCTTCAAATTCAGCGGTTTGATAAAGATGTGTTACGAGGTCCTCGGTCTTTTTGTCCCGGTAAAAATTATCGATAACCTTTGGGAAGCGGAACAATTCATCGGATTTAAACGAGGGCGTGCCACCCAATTGTTTGATGATGATACCCAGTTGAAGCGAATGATACATTTCATCAATCCCGATCTGGATGGTTTGTGCCCGGGCATCCATAGTTGTCTTGAGAATGGGATCGTAATAGAAGAGTTTTGCCTTAGGCGTGGAATAGGCATGAATAATATATTCAAAGCTTACGGCCCACTCATGCTCCAGCGCTGTGTTTAAAAGCTGAATAGCGTTGTCCTTTGTTTGGATCTTTTCAATTTTTTGCATAATTTTTCTCCTTGGGATTGAAGACTGAATTATAGCCATATAGAGATAAAAAGGAAAGGTGAGAATATCTCACCCTATATTTCACCGCAAAGGGTGATTGTGCACAAAAAAGAGGTGTGGCATTATATTATCGATTTAGCAAGTCTCGGCGCAGGAAATGACTCCCATCCAAGGCAGCGCCAAGGTTTTGAAAAGGGAGAGGAAGGCTAATTCCTCTCCCGCCCTCCTTTCAGTCTGACCTCTCCCGAAGTCAAAGTTCGAGGTCAGACCTCTTTCCTTCCGGTTGCATTTTAGAAGAATTCATTGTAAAAAGTGTGCGTGGACACTCCCAGGCTTCGGCAGGATCTTGACCTAGTTCCCACTCACTATAAGGGAGAGAGTGTGTTTGTTGTCAAGGATGCCCTTGGTTTGATCACTCAACCTATTCTCCTGCAGAGGGACGACATCCGGTTTCTCCAACTCCTTGATGGGACTAGAACTGTTCAAGACCTCCAGCTCTTTTTTATGCGCCAACAGGGCGGTCTGCTTGTGAGCTCTGATTCAATCCAGAAAAAACTTGAGAAATATGATTCGATGTTCCTGCTGGACAGCGATTTATACCGGGATGCAAAAAATAGAATATTCGAAAAATTTTCTCGGCAGGATATCCGGCGGGCTTTTCTTGCAGGGCATGGTTATCCGGAGACTGAGGAAGAACTCCGGGCCCTCCTCGACTCCCTCTTTAAAGTTGATAGTCAAAGAGACATTAATACGGAGCTTAATTCGCTAAAGGCTCTCATTTCGCCTCACATCGACTTGGAAATTGGGAAAAAAATATACACAGCAGCCTACACTGTTCTTCGTGGTCTTTCCCCCAAAAAAATATTTCTTTTCGGGACAGGCCACAGCCTCCACGACAATTATATCTCTTTGACTGAAAAAGATTATGAAACTCCTCTAGGTATAGCAAGAACGGACAAAGACATAGTCCGTAAGCTTAAGAGTGCCTCAATTTCTGTGTCCGCTCCCAATGACTTTGATCATCGTAATGAGCACTCCATTGAGTTTCAAGTCCTTTTTCTTCAATATTTATTTGGAGAAGCATTTGAGATCGTGCCGGTCCTTTATGGTTCTTTTTCTGATGTTTTAGCCGAATACTCCCGGCCGATGCAAATACCAGGTCTGAACATTTTCCTGGAGGCTCTGAGGGAGATCCTCGCAGAGCTTTCATTTGACGCTCTCTGTGTTGCAGGTGTGGATTTTTCCCATATCGGCCCAAAATTTGGTCATATGGAATCCTCAGGGGCTCTCATCCAGGAAGCCAGAGCGCATGATAAGGGGCTTATCGAAACAATTTGTTCGGGGGATGTGAAGGGATTTTGGGAGGAGACACAGAGAGTGAAGGGGTACTACAATGTTTGCGGCTTTTCAGCGCTCTCCTGTCTTTTAGAAGTGCTGCCCCAAGTTAAAGGGCAGCTTCTCGGATATGACTTTTGGGAGGAAGCCCCCACACAATCGGCCGTGAGCTTTGCGGCCATTGGTTTAGGAGGTTGAAATGACAGATTTTGGAGGAGCCATCCGGAAAGGTCCGGATTGCGATGTGGCCATTATTGGCATTCCCTATGATGATAAATCCAGCTATCTCAAAGGTCCGGCCAAAGGTCCTCAGGCCATCAGAGAGGCCTCAACCAGCAAAATGATCAATGCGTGGACGGAACTTGGCGTAAACATTGAAACGGATATTAAAATGACAGACTTGGGAGACTTGGATGTCTCGGGCCATTTTTTAGAAGTTTTTTCCCGGATCGAGGAAAAAATTGGGGCTGTCCTCTCCAACGGTATAGTGCCAATTGTTCTCGGCGGAGATCATTCTATCAGTTATCCTATAGTCAAGGCTTTTTGGAGGAAGTATGGAGACTTGGATATCCTTGATTTCGATGCTCATGCTGATCTCTATGATGAACTCTATGGAGACCGGTATTCGCATGCCTGCCCTTTTGCTCGAATTCTGGAAGATGGATTGGTGCAAAACATCGTTCAGGTCGGAATCCGAACTGCGAACAGTGAGCACAGAAAACAAGCCGATAAATACAACATCCGTATGATTGAGATGAAAGATTTTGATGATTCTCTTGTGTTTGATTTTCCCAATCCACTGTATATTTCTTTTGATTTGGATGCTCTGGATCCCGC
>JAUWVG010000178.1 GCA_030617525.1 Candidatus Aminicenantota bacterium
GTTTCATGGAAATATCCATCAATAATTTAACAAAACATTATAAGGGAGGGACTTTTGCCCTCAAAGACATAAATCTCAATATCGGAAACGGTGTCTTTGGCCTCCTGGGACCCAACGGCGCCGGCAAAACGACACTGATGCAAATTCTGGTGACACTTCTCAAACCGACTTCAGGAAATGCAACCATAAACGGCCTAGATCTCCAGAAAGACCGCAAGCCCATCCGTCAGATGACTGGATATCTGCCCCAGGGTTTCAGCACATTCTCGAAACTGAAAGTCTGGGAGTTTCTCGATTATACCGCCTCTCTCAATGAAAAGCATAAAAGAAGCGTCCGCATGGATAAAGTCGACCGCTTTCTCGAAGATGTGAGTCTGTTCGATGTGCGAGACCGGCGCGCCAGTAAACTTTCCGGAGGAATGAAACGCAGGCTCGGCATCTCCCAAACTCTGATCGGTGCGCCGAAATTTATGGTTATCGATGAACCAACAACCGGCCTGGATCCTGAAGAACGCGTGAAATTCCGCAGTTTATTGTCAGATTTTTCCAGAGAAGATAGAATCATTATCCTCTCTACCCACATCGTGGGAGATATCTCATCCACATGCTCCAGTGTGGCCCTTCTCAATTCCGGCAACATTGCGTTCCACGACACACCGGAAGAATTGATCAACACGGCCAAAGGAAAAGTTTGGACATTAAAGGCCTCACATTCCGAGCTGGATCAATTAAAAGAAGACTACACAGTCATTTCCACCGTTCCCTCAAAAGACGGGTACGAACTTCGTGTTGTGGCAGAAAATGTAAATGGCAGAAATGCCGTCCAGGCCGATCCCAATTTAGAGGACGCCTATGTGTATTTTATGCAAACCCTTGGCTATAAAGAACTGCATGAAGAAGACCATTGGTCAGGCAGCAGCCTAGAGGGGAAAGATCATGTTTAATCTATATTTTATCGGACGCATTGCCTTTTATGAAGCCAGGCTACTTTTTCGATCATGGGGATTTCGCATTTTTTCTGGACTCGGTTTGATTATCCTTGCCCTGATCAGCATTTTTTTTGCATCTCCACGCATATCTACACTCTATTTTCTTAGCTCCCTTTCTAGTTCTCTACCCTTAAACAGCCTCAAACTCTTTACTATCTTCCAGGGAATCATCGTCGCTTTTATGGCCACGGAATTTTTCAAACGTGACAGAAAACACGATTCCGTTCAAGTTGTCTTTGCCCGTTCCTTTTCAAACGTGGAATATTTCCTGGGAAAAGCTCTGGGAATATTTTCTGTGTTTTTGCTGTTGAATATAGTCGTGCTGTTGATCACTTTTGTTATTCACTTCTTTTTCTCCAACACTCTTTTTACCCTGCAGCCTTATCTTCTGTACACGGTATTGATTAGTTTACCGAGCCTGATTTTTATGATTGGGCTGTCATTCTTTCTGTCTTCGCTGCTGCGAAGTCAGGCTGTTGTCTTCCTCGTCCTGCTGGCCTATTCTTTCTTGGTTTTGGTTTTTTTAGGGGCACCGCTTTTTGGTCTTTTTGATTCCTATGCATTCTATTTGCCTCTCATGTACTCAGATTTTATAGGTCTCGGAAACATCCAGTCAGCCCTTTTAATCCGTCTGTCCTACCTATTCCTGGGATTCAGTCTCATTTTTGTTTCACCCCTGCTGGCCAAAAGGCTGCGGCAATCGGTGCTTTCGAATATGGTGACAGGATCTCTCTCAATTGTCTGTTTGGTGTTGGCTTTGATTCTGGGATTTAGCTACACAAACGGCAAATATGCAGATAGAACATTCCGCCAAGAACTCAAGGCTTCAAGTCAGGAGTTTCGAGAAACACAGACAACAACCATTCGCAGCTATGATATCCAACTCGAGCACAAAGGCGAAAAAATAAGCGCTTCGGCTCAATTAGATATGATCAATGAATCTCCGTCTCCCCTCGATACAATTCTGATGACTCTCAATCCGGGTTTGAAGGTCGAATCAGTCACCCAAAACGGCGGACCACTTAATTTTCGACAGGACAACCATCTTCTTCACATAACACCAACCGAGTCGATTAATTCAGAGGATTCAATCAGTTTGACCATATCCTACTCAGGAAAAATCGATGAACGCTACTGTTTTCTCGATATCGAAAACAAACGATTTGAAAGCCAGTACAGGCTTTGGATTTATGATATCCCCAAACACTATGCTTTGGTCACTTCTGATTTTGTCCACCTCACGCCAGAAAGCGGGTGGTACCCAATTTCAGGCCTTCCTCCAGGTGCAGCCTACCCGGCTATGGCTGCTCCCAGTTATTCCAAATACACCCTAACGGTGACAACCCCCAAGGGATTAACAGCCATCTCTCAGGGAGAACCTGAGACCCGGTCCCAAGACAACCAAATTCAATACACATTTAAGCCTGAAGTTTTGCTGCCAAAAATATCTCTCACGATCGGCTCTTACCTGCATCAAGAGATTGAAGTCGACAACGTCATCTATTCTCTTTATGTGAAGCCAGGCCACGATTATTTTACTCCACTCCTGAATGAAATTGGAGAACAGCTCCCTGAATTGATTAAGCAACTGAAGGATGAGTACGAAGTGAAACTTGGTTTGGATTATCCCTACAATCGGCTTTCTCTTGTCGAAGTCCCCATACACATCTACAGCTACCAGCGTCTCTGGACTGTGGCGCATGAAACGGTACAGCCCCAGCTCACCTTTCTCCCGGAAATGGGCACGATTTGCTCAGGATCTGAATTCCGTATTCCCCCTCAGCAGGCACAGAGGATGAGACAAAGAGCCAATCAAACCCAGGCACAGATCCAAAGGGGCCTGTTAAACCGCTTTATTAGAGGGAATTTGATAGCACCTCAGGCCAACGCCCGCAATATGATGAGACGAAACAGAACGGGACTAAGATTCCAGGCCGATATCGAACCGCAATTTGAGCTCTTCCCCAATTTTTTCTCATTCACCACACAAGTGTTTTCCAAACAGTGGCCCGTTCTCAATAATGCCTTCGAATCCTACCTGAGGGAACGTGTGGCTCCACCCATGACTATGTTCAGACAAACCGGACGGGGCCTTTCCCGTGAAGAGGAAACCAATCAAGATTTAAAGAGCCGTTCGCTGGCCGCAATTATCGAAGATCCGGATCTTGAGGCGTCAGTCGTTCACGGAGCTCTCCAAGCCAAAGGCCGAACACTTCTGACTCAACTTGAGGCCAAATACGAGGCAGAGGATTTTGACGAACAACTCATAGATTTCTTAAACCGTCAGCGATACAGCATCATTTCTGAACAAGATCTGACGGATTTCCTCTCCGGCTTAGGGGACATCAACCTCCGTGAGATAGTCGATTCCTGGTACTCCGGCACCCAGATTCCCGGCTTTATTATAGGAGATATCGAGAGCTATGATGTGATTGAAAGGGAAAAGACCCGGACTCAAGTTAAATTTCTCATCGCCAATCCCACGTCTGTAGGCGGCATCACAAAGATCAGCCTTCGCTACCGGTCAAGGGGTCGGGATATGGCTATGCGTGGACAGGGTCAGGATGATTATTCCCACGCACTTTTTATTCCCGCACAAACAACCATACAGTTAGGTGTTGTCACAGATGAACCTCCTGCACAAATGACCATCGAGACCTTTGTCTCCCAAAATATCCCCGCTTCCATTTCCGTACGTTTTATGGGACAGAGGGCCGTAAGGGAGGAGGCTCCTTTTGATGGAGAAATATTCAAGCCCTATGACCAATCGGATTTTTTTCCTGAGTATGAAACCATCGTCGATAACGAGGATACGGGATTTGAAATCCACAGCTCTGCCAAACAGAATTGGCTCGGCCGCACTCTGCAAAATCTGTTCGGAATCAAAGAAAGCAATACGGCCTTTACAGGAATGAATATTTTTAATCCTCCCGTGTTCTGGACCAAGTCAACAAACCAGGATTTTTACGGTTTGTTAGTCCGATCCGCCTACATAAAAAAATCCGGAGAGGGTGAGGACAGGGTCGTATGGAATGTAGAGCTTAAGGAAACAGGAGATTACGATATTTATTTTTACAACAGCATTTCTGGCAGAATGGGGCGAGGGATGATGGAGATGCGAATGCAGATGGCTCAATCGCGTGAATCAAATCAGCAAGGCCGAATGCGGCGGTTTTCCAGAGGCCCGGGAAAAAAGTTTTTTTTGATCACTCATCAATATGGGACCGAAGAAGTCGAGATCGATCTTGAGGACGCCGAATCAGGCTGGGCCCTCATTGGATCTTTTCAACTGGAGGCTGGACCCAACAAGGTCGAGCTCACCGATAAAAATGAAGCCGGCTATGTACTGGCCGATGCCGTCAAATGGGTAAAAAAATAGAAGGTAAAGAGGATCATTGGTCAGACGGAGGCTTAGAGGGGATAGGTCATGATTAATTTTTACTTTATCGGACGAATCGCCTTTAATGAAGCTAGGCTGCTCTTGCGGTCATGGGGATTTCGCATCTTTTCGGCACTCGCTTTGATTATCCTGATCCTTGTCAATATTGCCATCATTTCGCGGGGCATATCGACCCCGTACTACATCAGTTCCCTTTCAGGCTCCCTGCCCTTAAACAGCCTTTAACTCTTTAATATCTTCCAGGGGATCATTGTCGCACTTGTTGCCACAGAATTTTTTAAACGGGACAGAAAAAACGATTCCATCCAGGTGGTCTTTGCCCGCTCTTTTTCCAACGTTGAATATTATCTGGGAAAAGCGCTGGGCATTCTCTCGACATTTTTGCTCTTGAATCTGGCCGTACTGATTCTCACTTTTGTTTTCCATTTCTTTTTCTCCAGCACCATTTTTGCTTTCCAGCCGTATTTTCTGTACTTTTTGTTGATTTGTCTTCCGACCTTGATCTTTATGATCGGATTGGCCTTCTTTTTGTCTTCGCTGCTGCGAAGTCAAGCGGTGGTCTTTCTTTTACTGCTGGCCTATTCTTTTTTGGTTCTGGTATTCCTGGGGGCCCCGTTTTTTGGACTTTTTGATGCCTATGCGTTTTATCTTCCCCTTATGTGGTCGGATTTTATTGGCCTCGGCAGCATCGGTTCCATCCTGCAAATCCGCTTGGCCTACGTTTTATTGGGATTGAGTTTCTTTTTTATTTCGCCTCTGCTTTTTAAAAGATTGAGGCAGTCGGCATTCTCGATTATGGTGTCAGGCTCTCTCTCCATCGTCTGTTTGGTGCTGGTCGTAATCCTGGGATTCAGCTACACAAACAGCCATTTGGTTGACAGAAATTTCCGCGAGCAGCTTAAAGAGTCGAGTCAGGCGTATCGAGAAACTTTGTCACCATCCATTCGCAGTTATGATATTCAACTCAAGCACAAAAGTGATACGATCAGCGTGACAGCCCAATTAGATATGGTCAATGAAACTCCTACTGCCCTCGACGAAATTCTGATGACAATCAATCCTGGACTAAAAGTCGAATTCGTGAATCAAAGCGGCGGTCCACTCAATTTCCGACAGGACAACCACCTTCTTCACATAACACCAACAGAGCCCCTCCAATTTGAGGATTCAATTGTTTTGACCATTTCCTATTCCGGAAAAATAGATGAACGCTACTGCTTTCTGGATATCGAAAAGGAGCGCTACGAAAGCCGGTACAGGCTCTGGATCTATGATATTCCTAAGCATTATGCTTTTGTCACCTCCGATTTTGTCCATCTCACGCCGGAATGCGGGTGGTACCCGATTTCAGGCCTTCCGCCGGGTGCAGCCTACCCGACAATGGCCGCTCCCAGTTATTCCAAATATACTCTTAAAGTTTTAACTTCCGAAGAATTAACGGCCATCTCCCAGGGAAAACCTGAGACAGAGTCGTTAGAAAATCAGATTCAATAC
>JAUWVG010000345.1 GCA_030617525.1 Candidatus Aminicenantota bacterium
TTCGAGAAGTGGTTGTGGGGATTGGCGGACCGCTGCGCGGGATCGCCAGGGAGACAGGATTTGACATCACTGCCGCATCGGAAGTCATGGCTATTTTGTGCCTGGCAGATAATGCCCAGGATTTAAAGGAGAGATTGGGAAATATATTGGTGGGATATTCTCCAGGCAATGCGCCTGTTTTTGCCAGAGAGCTCAAAGCCGAAGGGGCGATGGCCGCTCTTCTCAAAGAGGCCCTTAAACCGAACCTCGTTCAAACCCTTGAGGGAACCCCCGTTTTTGTCCACGGCGGGCCATTTGCCAACATCGCTCACGGGACCAACTCCGTTATTGCCACACGATTGGCTCTTGGCGTTGCCGATTACGTGGTGACAGAATGCGGATTCGGGTCCGACCTGGGTGCGGAAAAATATTTTGATATAGTAGTCCGGGGCGAAAGCATCCCGCCGCCTGATGCCTGTGTGCTGGTGGGAACGATTCGCGCTTTGAAGTTTCACGGAGGGGTTCGCAAGGACGAATTGGAGATGGAAAACATTACGGCTCTGGAGAAGGGGTTTGTAAACCTGGAAAAACACATCGAAAACATCAGACATTTTGGTGTTCCTTTTGTGGTGGCCCTGAACAAGTTCCCCTCGGACACGGAAAAGGAGATCGACCAATTCATAACGTTGTGTGAGAGAGCAAAAGTCAAAGTGGCCCTAAGTGACGTCTTTGGCCGTGGAGGAGCGGGGGGAGAAGAATTGGCCCGCCAGTTGATAGACGCGATGGATAAGGAAAAGCATCATTTCCAATATCTGTATCCCCTTGACGTGCCCCTTATTGAGAAAATTGAGACTGTAGCCAAGAATATCTATGGAGCTTCCGGAGTGGCGATGGAGGGAAAAACAAGACGGAAAATCCGGCGGATGGAAAAAAGCGGATTTGGCAACCTTCCTGTCTGCATCGCAAAAACTCAGTATTCTCTCTCCGATGATGACCAGGCTCTGGGAAGACCAGAAGATTTTACCCTTATCGCAACAGACGCCTCTCTCAGTTCAGGTGCAGGTTTTGTGGTTGTTTACTGCGGGGATATCATGACCATGCCGGGCCTGCCGAAAATCCCGGCTGCCGAGAAGATCGACATCTCAAAAGATGGTGAAATCACCGGACTTTCATAAAACATTTACAGCCAATTTCAATTGTGATACAAAAGAATTGATCTTATTTTATTATATTTTATAAAGAGGGAATTATACATGTGTGAACTCAGAGATGTTTTTGTTGTCGGGGCGGTCCGCACAGCCATCGGCAATTTCTTAGGGTCATTAAAAGGATTCAAAGCCTCTGATCTTGGCGGCTTTGTGATCAAAGAAGCCGTCAGGAGAGCCGGGGTGGCAGGCGAGGCCATTGATGAAGTCATTATGGGCAATGTCGTCTCTGCAGGCGGCGGACAAGCTCCAGCCAAACAGGCGTCCATCAAAGGCGGTTTGCCACCAACAGTCAGCTGTTTTGCCGTCAACAAAGTCTGTGGATCAGGTTTAAAAGCGGTCCACCTGGCAGCCCAGGCCATCTGGCTGGAGGAGAAAGAGATTATTGTTGCCGGTGGAATGGAAAGCATGAGTCAGGCTCCGCATCTTGCCTGGGGAGTGCGTGAAGGCATAAAATTTGGGGACCTGAAATTAAAGGACTCGATGATTCTGGACGGCCTCTGGTGTGCTTTTAATGATCAGCACATGGGCCATACGGGTGAGGTCATTGCAGAAAAATTCGGGGCCTCCCGAGAGGAGCAGGATGCTTATGCTGTCAGCAGCCATCAAAAGGCCCTCCATGCTATCGAAAATGGATATCTCAAGGATGAGATCGTTCCGGTGGAGGTCCCCCAAAGAAAGGGCGATCCTCTCATATTTTCCGTGGATGAAGGGCCAAGGAAGGATGCCACACTGGAAAAATTAAAAAAACTTCGTCCGGCTTTTAAAAAAGATGGGACAGTTACGGCCGGAAATGCGTCTAGTTTAAATGACAGTGCTGCGGCCTTGGTTTTAGCTTCGGCCGATGCCGTCAAAGATAAGAATTTAAAACCGATGGCCAAGATTTTAGCCACAACCACCAATCCTGTCGAGCCGCACATGGTGATGTACGCACCCAAGGGAGCCATCGAGAAGCTTCTCAAGAATGTGGGGTGGACGGTCGCGGATGTCGATCTTTTTGAGATTAACGAAGCATTTTCATCTCAAATGGTGGTTTTAATCAGAGAGCTCGGCCTCGACAGAGAAAAAGTCAATGTGCACGGTGGCGCTGTCTCACTCGGCCATCCGATAGGTGCAACAGGAGCGAGAATCCTTTGCACTTTGATCTACGCACTAAAGCATCGTGGGCTCAAGAAGGGCATCGCCGCTCTCTGCCTAGGTGGCGGTGATGCGGTGGCTATGGCTGTGGAACTCGTGGACTAGGGAGGAGTTATGGAAATAAAAAAAATAGGCATTGTGGGATCAGGCACCATGGGGGCCGGGATTGCTCAGACAGCGGCCTCAACGGGATTTGAAGTTGTTTTAAATGACGTAGGCACGGAATATCTTGAGCGGGCCGTAAAAAAAATCGATAAAAGCCTGTCCAAACTCATAGAAAAAGGGAAGATCGAGGAAGACAAAGACGAAATTCTGGGCCGCATCCAGACCACTCCTGATATAGAAAGCTTGAAGGATACAGAATTTGTGATCGAAGCTGTATTTGAGGATTTTGAGGTCAAAAAGGACGTTCTGCAGAGGCTGGACAAAATCCTTCCTCCACAGATTCTTTTGGCCACAAATACCTCATCCATCTCCGTCACAAGGCTGGGAGCCCTGACCAGCCGGGCCTCTCAGTTTATGGGGATGCATTTTATGAATCCGGTCCCTTTGATGGTCTTGGTGGAGTTGATCAGAGGCCTTGCAACAGACCAGGACACGTTTGATGCCGTCAAGACGCTCACCGAGAAAATGGGAAAGACGCCTGTAGAAGCCAACGATTATCCAGGATTCATTTCCAACCGCATCCTCATCCCTATGATCAACGAGGCCGTTTTTGCTCTTATGGAGGGTGTGGGTACAGCTGAAGCCATAGACAATGTGATGAAACTGGGTATGAATCATCCCATGGGTCCGTTAGCCCTGGGCGATCTCATCGGCCTGGATGTTTGCCTGGATATCATGGAGGTTCTGTACGAAGGATTTAAAGACAGCAAATACAGACCCTGTCCTCTGCTGAAAAAGATGGTCGATGCCGGATATCTCGGGAGAAAAACAGGCAGAGGATTTTACGACTACAGCTCATAATTAAAAGGAGGAACCATTGAATAATGAAAACGGCGAAGTGAAACAGGACGCAAAAAATAGAGCGATTGAATCGGCTCTCACTCAAATAGAAAAACAGTTCGGCAAGGGCGCCATTATGAAACTGGGACAGAAAGATGCGGCTGACAAAGTGCCGGCTATTCCAACCGGGTCTGTTGCGTTTGATCTTGCCCTGGGAATTGGCGGTTTCCCCCGGGGTCGTGTGGTCGAAATCTTTGGTCCGGAAGCCACAGGAAAAACAACGCTGGCCATTCATGTGATCGCGGAAGCCCAGAAACAGGGCGGCCAGGCCGCTTTTATAGACGCCGAGCACGCCATGGACCCCAAATATGCGGCAAGTATCGGCGTCAATGTCGATGACCTTCTCATCTCTCAGCCGGATTACGGGGAGCAGGCTTTGGAAATTGCCGAAGTTCTTGTGCGCAGTGGGGCTGTGGATGTCATCGTTATCGATTCTGTGGCGGCTCTTGTTCCCAAGGCCGAGCTGGAAGGGGAAATGGGCGATGCCCACATGGGACTTCAAGCCCGGCTTATGTCTCAGGCGTTGAGGAAACTGACAGCCATTGTCGCCCGGTCTAAAACATGCTTCATTTTTGTCAACCAATTACGAGAGAAAATCGGATTTTTTCTGGGCAATCCCGAGACGACAACGGGAGGA
>JAUWVG010000188.1 GCA_030617525.1 Candidatus Aminicenantota bacterium
GCAATCCTCTCTATCCACTGGAGTAAATCGAAACAGCTTAGAAATGATTAAATCATAATAGTTGAGAATTCCCAGATAAATCGATGAAAATTCCTTAAAGAGTATATGATTCCCTTTGTCTAAAGGGGATTCCAGCAATTCTGTGGTGAATATGGTATTGCCGGCAAATAGATCGAACCGAAAGCCACGATCTTTCTGCCACCCTGTAGCGGTTTCTCCACATGCAATCATATGGATTTTCCTTTTTAAGTATCTATTCCAAATAGAAAGAGTGTGTATAAGCTCGGATTTGTCGATTGTTTGTATTTTATTGTACATTTTATTGTATTTATTCAATCAATATATTGTATATATTTATACAATTTCCAAGCAGAGTTGTCAACATATTTTTTTTATTCTCCAACTCTCAATTTGAGGGCAATCGCCTAACAGGGTGATATTAGGTAGCCGTGTGTGGTTATGTATATGTTTTTTAATCAGGTAATTCCATATCATATGTACTATTGGAATGCATGATTCATTGCGCTGAATTATGCCTATTCTTGAGCCTTCATTTGCCTCTATTTTCTTCTGAGGCTTTGTAATCCCTCTAAAAAATCTGCGGCGCTATGATTTAAATCCCCCCATGTTTGAGCTCGAGAATACATGAATTCCTAATTTTGGCCGTATTGGTGAAGGTCCTTGGGATTGATAGCCAAATCAAGCCTGATTTTAACATAATCGATGATGTCGAAGTCGATGCCGTCAATATTCATGAGACCATACTCAGCAAAGGGAAGATGGGCCAATGCATATAGGTAGAATTTTCAACTTAATGTGAAAATCTTCGACCCGAAGACGGAAACGACGGCGGATTTGCCGATTTTGGTTCCGATCGCAGAAACGAATTTTGTGAAAGTTATCAAATACATCTGAGAACCTTATAGATGAGCAGAGAAGACTCCTTCGATCTCCTGAAAAAACAAGGAGAAGCTTATTATTATTTTTTCATTCAAAATACTTCTTCCATATAGGTCGAACAATTTCTATAAATGGATTATGCAGATGTTTGTTTGTTGCGATTATTTGTTCGGATTTCATGGACCATCTTTCCCCATGTAAATCTGTCACTTTTCCGCCGGCTTCCTGGATGGCTAAGATCATAACAAAATCCCACCATTTAGAGCCTTTTCCGAATGGCATGATGCAGGCATCAAAACTTCCTTTGGCAACATAAGCAAGCTCATAATTGGAGACACAGTAGGTCCTTATACCCCTTGTAGATGATGCAATTTCACTCAAGAGTTCTGACCTGAAGTCCTTTGAGTCTTCAGAGAAATAATATGGCAACACGACAAGTGCTTCATTGAGGTATTTTCTGTTTGAGGCATTTATGGGCTTTTCATTCAGGAAGGCCCCTTCCCCTTTCTCTGAAGAGAACATCTCCCCAAGTTTTATAGCATAAAATCCTGATGCAACAACCTCATTATTTACCAGCACACCAATGGCAGGGCCCCATTCATTAAGGTGATGATAATAATTGAGAGTCCCATCAATCCCATCAACTGCGACAATTTTTTTGTGATGACTTTTAGTGTTTGCTAATTCTACATATCTTGGAAAGTCTTTTTCCAAAGGTTTAAGAATATTTATTCCATTCTTTGTGTCAGAGCGGATCTTGTGCAGACCTTCTGCAATATATTTGTATTCGTTTGGCAGGAAATGATCAAGAAGGCGCTCAATGAGGAAAGCTTCGGCATAGAAATCTTGTGGAATAGAAATATCGAAGAGGCATTCTTCTTGAGATGCTTTTTTTTCGGCATCAAAGTGCCTCAATAGATATTCTTTTAATTCTCTAAGTACAGATGTGATTATTTTCCTCATAGGAAGAATGATCCTCTTGCTGTAGATATTTTATAAGAAATTGAGAAAAGTTGCTAGATAAAAAGCCAGAAAAGGCGCCATGGGTCTCTAGTATAAAAGACAAAACTAAGAATCACCCCTGAAAACCAGGGGAAAAGCCTGGTACGCCCGGAGGGATTTGAACCCTCGACCTACTGATTCGTAGTAAGAGCCCCCAGCCTCTTCTTTGCCTCCTCCACCTCAGCTATCCCCGGGTTAGCATCCTTAATAACTTATTCTGGTAAAAAATCGTATTTATTAATGGAAATAAGCACTTTTACATGATATGTCATTATTGACTATGATATTTACTTATCTAAAAGAATAAAACGGGCGAAAAAATGCTGAAAAACTACATTAAAATTGCCTTCCGGAATCTTATTCGACACAAGGGATACACTTTTATCAACATCTTCGGTCTTGCCACAGGAATAATCTGTTGCCTTCTCATCTTGGTTTATGTACAGGATGAGTTAAGCTATGACAGATATCACGAAAAGGCAGATCAGATCTACAGGATCGTCAATGCCGGTGTCATCCGCGGCAATCAGATCGAGATACCTTTAGTATCCGGCCCCTGGGGACCGGCAATGGTGGAAAAATTCCCTGAAGTCCTTAAGGCTGTACGAATAAAACCGCCTGATTCAAGGTGGGTGATCAAACACGAAGAAAAAAAATTCCCCGAAAAGGGATTGTATTTTGCAGACCCAACATTTTTGGAGGTCTTCAATGTCGAAATGGTTGTGGGCGATCCTGAAACTGCGCTCGATGCACCTTATTCTATGGTGATAACCAAAGAAATGGCTGAAAAATATTTCGGCGAAGAAGACCCCATCGGCAAGATCATCGTTGGTGATAATTGGATGAATTTCAACATCACGGGCATTATGAGAAAACATCCGCCATCAACCCACATGGATTATGATTTCCTGGTAAATTTTGAAACTCTCAATAGAGCAATAGAACCTGTCAATAAGCAACTTTTATACGGCGATCTCTCCAGGGAATGGATGAATTTCCGCATTTACACATATCTTCTGCTCGATGCCAATGCTGATCCTGAAGCAGTAAAAGCAAAAATGCGTACGCTTCTCGAAGATCGCCTGGGAAAAATGCTCAGGACCGTCGGAGTGGAATTAAATCCTTATCTCCAGAAATTAACGGACATTCATCTCAAGTCCAATCTTGAAGGAGAGATAGGACCAACAGGTGATGAAAGTTATATTTATATCTTTTCTTTCGTGGCCATTTTTATACTCTTGATCGCATGTATCAATTTCATGAATCTTTCCACAGCACGTTCGGAAAACCGGGCCAAAGAAGTGGGGATACGAAAAGTTATCGGTGCCGATAGAGTCCAGTTGATTAAACAGTTTTTGGGCGAATCCATAACATTCGCTTTTTTTGCCTCAATCATTGCCGGGATTGCTGTTGTGTTTTTATTGATCCCTTTTAATACAATTGCGGAAAAAAACATATCCGTCTCGAGCTTGATAAATGTGCAAACGATTTCACTATTGATCGGTTTGGTCATCATCATCGGCTTTGTATCCGGTAGTTATCCGGCTTTTCTTTTATCGGCATTCCGACCGGCTGAAGTATTGAGCGGTAAGAGACATAAGGGTGCTTCAGGCGGTTTATTGAGAAAGGTCCTTGTGGTGGTGCAATTTGCCATTTCTGTGTTTCTGATCATAGGCCTTAGCGTCATATACAGCCAGATGGGATATATCAAGAACAGATCCCTTGGTTACGATAAAGAAAACATTATGGCCATTCCGCTTTCCGATCCTGCACCAAGATCCACCTATGAATCCTATAAAACCACGCTTCTTTCAAACAGCAATATCACAAGTGTCTCTGCCGCATCGACTATACCGGGAGGATTGTTCGGAATAGCATTGCTGAGGCCGATTGGACGTCCGGCGAATGAAAATTTGACCATCCAATGGATAGTTGTCGATTATGATTTTATCGAGACATTCGGCATAGAGCTTCACGAAGGCAGAGACTTTTCGAGGGAATATACGACCGACTTGAACAGGGCTCTGGTGTTGAATGAAGAGGCAGTCAAGCAATTCGGGTTTGATTCAGGCATCGATAAAAGACTTTCAGCCGGTGGGCCGAACGATCTTCCTGTGATCGCTGTATCAAAAGACTACTACTTCAAATCCCTGCATCAGAATATCGAACCATTTGCCATGTTATTAGGAACGGAACAGGCTTTTAATTGGGTGTTCATAAAAACAACGGAAAAGAGCATGCCCAGGGTTATGCAGTTCGCGGAACAAGAGTGGCGCAGAATAAACCCGGGCCATCCTTTCGAATACACATTTGTGGATATAAATAACGACATGATGTATCAGTCTGAAATGAAATTGAGCCGCCTGTTCAGCATCTTTACCGGAATTGCCATATATATCGCATGTCTTGGTCTATTTGGTCTGGCGTCTTTTACAGTCGTACAAAGGACAAAGGAGATCGGCATGAGAAAAATTCTCGGCGCATCTATCGGGGAGATAGTCATTATTTTATCGAAAGAATATGTCAAATGGGTTGTTCTCGCTAATGTTTTTGCCTGGCCTCTTGCTTATTACTTTATGCGGAGGTGGCTTGAAGGATTCGCCTACCACACAAATCTAAATATATTGGCTTTTTTTGTATCGGGCATGCTGGCATTGATTATTGCGCTTTTAACGGTGAGTGTTCAGACATTCAAGGCCGCCACAGCCGAGCCTGTGGATTCGCTCCGATATGAGTGAGAGTATTAAACAGTGTTTATTCCCAGACCATCGTATATCGCCTCAAGAGAGGCAAATCATTCCTGTCTCTTAAAATGCTGTACATCTTTCCTTTTTTGATCATAACCGGCATTTCGTCCACAGGACAAGCAAATTTGGCGATATATCTACCTTCGGAATCAAAAACATCGAAAAAGAATTCCCCCTGATTGGCTTTTCCGTAAGTTCTCACAAAGGTTCTCCCCTGATCATCGCAAATGAGATAACCATATGGATAATAGTGTTTGGGATAATTCAATTTTATCCGCGGAGGCAGCGTTCTCTCTCCAAATGAGAGTTTGTATTGTCTTTTGCGGTCTTCCTCCGTCAATTTTTCTGGGTCGTAATCCTTCACAACCTTTCGTATGACCTTTCCATCCGGATTAACAAAATTCAGAACATATTCGGTATTTATCCCCCATACTAAAACATCGTCGCTTCTCACATCATAACCAAAACGCTTCTCAACCATGTTGACTTCATTTCGCTTGCTGCTTTCCTCAAAGTTGCCCAATGTCATGATCGGTTTAAAATCCGAGTCGAATTTTATCAAATCTACCGTGAAACTCACTTCCTTGTCGGCCCTGTTCCATGTGACAAAATTCGCATAAAGAGATCCCCGGCTGTCAGCTTTGATCCTGTACACGTTCCAATATTCCCCGAGTTTCACTTCTTTGAGACATTCGCCATCTCGAGAAAAATGGGAAAACCGATGGTTGGATCGATCGAGGACACCAATTTTATCCCCTTCGAGAACACTTAGAAATGTGACATTTTGAAAATCTCCAGGCCCCTGTCCTTTCTGTCCGAATCTCCGGATCAGTTTTCCGGTTTTGTCAAAGATTCTGATACAGCCTTCTTCGTTATCCATGGTGATGATGTTTTCGTCATCGTCGACACTCAGCCAGGACAACATCGAAAAGGGATAATTCTGGTCTTCATCCGGCTCGCCGAGCATGAGGTCTTCTTTGAGAGTCAATTTCGAAGGTGTATTGGGAAGTTGAACAGGCTCCTTA
>JAUWVG010000372.1 GCA_030617525.1 Candidatus Aminicenantota bacterium
TTTTCAAAGACCTTGGGGTGAACGTCGCCAATAACCGTGTAGCCTTTTTTGGCAAAATCTTCCACCCGCTTATCGTCCGGACCGAACAGCTCGATGACTCTTTCTTTATCCTCGAATTGACTCGTTCCGACATCCACGACAACGGCTCCCTCTTTTACAAATTCTGGGGTGACAAACGCCGGCTTTCCCATCGCGGCCACAAGGATATCCGCTGCGGCCGCCACTTCGGGAAGATTTTTTGTTCGTGAATGACAGATGGTTACAGTCCCGTGAGCATTGGTCATCATCAGGGCCAGGGATTTGCCAACAATGAGGCTCCGGCCAATGATAACAATATTTTGCCCCTCAACAGTAATATCCCGGGATTTGAGAAGCTCCATAATTCCCGTTGGTGTCGCCGGCCGCAGGCCTTTTTCATTCATCAGGAGGTTGCCCATGCTGATTGGGTGAATGCCATCCACATCTTTGTCGGGGTGGATGGCCGAGATGGCTTCGTAGGGATTTAATTGGGGAGGCAGCGGCAGCTGGACAAGAATGCCATCCATATCGGTTCTCTCATTCAGCTCTTTAATAGTTTCGTGAAGGGCTTCCGGTTGTGTATCCACAGGCAGAGGGATAACTTCCGAGGCAATCCCCAGCTTTTCACAGGCTCTCTTCTTCATTCTCACATAAATCTGAGAGGCCTTGTTCTCCCCCACAAGAATGGCGGCAAGTCCTGGGGCTTCATTCCTGGCTGTCTTAATCTCCAACACCTCATTCTTGATCTTTTCTCTTGTCTCCCCGGCAAGTGTTTTTCCTTCAAGCCATACTGCCATGTCTTTCTCCTTTCTTATTCATAAAAGATACCGACTCCTTTAATTCTCTCTAAGAATATCAACTTTATAGCATTATTCTCCGTAAAATCAAGGCCATCTTTTTGTTTTTTGGATAATTTCGATCAAATGTCATCCTCTTTTATAAATACTCCAGTTTAGACATATGTCCTATTTTTGTAACAATAAAAACAAAAAAGAATACGCCTTATACGGGCAATGTTTTGGCACAAAAATTGCACAATCGTGTTGTTCTTCGACGTATAGACGGATGAGCTCTATCAAAGTATAATAGAAGAATACTAACTCTTAGAGGAATGGATAGAAAATGAAGAAAAAACAACTGTTTTCGCTCCTAGTCTTTGTCCCCGTGATCCTCATTCTCTCCGGGTGTGCCCCCGTGATGACAAACAATCAGATGCAGTTTGGTATTACGGCGGCCCAAAAAGAGCTGTGGAATGAAGCCATCTTTCGCTGGGAAAAAGTCTTAGAAATCACGCCAGAATCTGGTGCCGCATACAACAATCTCGCCGTGGCCTACGAAAAAAAAGGCGAGTGGGACAAAGCGGAAATGGCCTATGAAACGGCTATGAAGTTCGCCCCAAAAAACAAGTATATACAAGCGAACTACGAAAAATTCAAAACGCGTTACGAACCTAAAGAAAAGAAAGAATCGGAAACAAAAAAAAATGAAAAAAAATAGCCTCATCGTGCTCATTTGTCTCGTGGTCCTGTCCTCCTGTGTGACCACGGAATACTGGAAAATGAAAATCGAGATCCCTAGAAGGACGGAACTCGACATAGAAGCTTTCGACACGGTCATTATTACACCCTTTCTTGTGGAAAATGAAGTCGAGGAGTTTGATCTCAGCAAGGAAATCGGCGTTTATTTTGAGGGAATGATCAAGAGAAAGACCAAAAACACAGCCATGACAAGAGACATTCCTCTGGAAAATGAAGCCCTGTTTGAATCCTCGGATTTTTGGAAAAACCAGGAACGCGAGAGTGAAAACACTCTGTTTTTGACCGGAACCGCTCAATACACGGCAGAAACACGGAAGGCCCTCCTCAAGAGAGCAAAAAAACGCTACGAAGATCCCTTCCCGACAGAGGCCCGGCTAGAGCAGCGTAGATTTTTCACTTTTAATATGACCCTTTTTCTCATCGACGCAAAATCTGGGGAGCCTGTTTACAAAAGAGATTTTAAAGAGACCCAAAACTATGACAATCCCAACCAAACATCCTATTTTGCCTTCTTCGACCTCATCCAGCAGATCCAGGAAAAGCTTCTCCGCTCAGTCCTTGGCCTTGAACAGGTTCAAGAAAGATACCTTGTCATCAAGTAGAGTAATAAGGAGTTCTTCATGAAAAATTACATAAAACTGATTCTCGTGTTTCTTTTTGTAGGAGCCCTGTCCGCTCAGGGTTTTGCCCAGGTCATCACCATCCCCTATTACGGAAAGAACAGAATCATGTACCACAGGTTCAACTGGAGCCACTACAAGACCGAACATTTTGATCTCCATTACTATAATGAAGATATCGAAACATTGGAAAAAATCGCGGCCCTGGCGGAGAGTGCCTATTCAAGATTAAGCCGCGAACTGAAGCACGAACTGTCGGCCACCGTTCCCGTCCTCTTCTACTCGTCTACAACAGACTACGAACAGACCAATCTTTTCAACTCGGCCGGAACTTTAGGGGCCGCCGATCCCGTCCTCTACCGCGTTATCCTTCAAGGAGATATGCCCATAGATGAACTTCAGGATCTTTTTGAACACGAGGTGACCCACATCTTTCAATACGATCTTCTCTGGGGCAGCCCGGGAGGAGCCTTGTATGCCGTTTCCCAGCCCCCTCTTTGGATCATAGAGGGCTTTGCCGAATATAACACACAAAATTGGTCCACCTGGTCCGAGATCATCGTTCGGGATGCCGTTCTCAACGACCGCATGCCCATGTTCACGCAGAGCGGGACGCTTTTTTCTCAGTTCCCCTCTCCCCGGCCTCTCGCCTACGACTTCGGCCATGCCATTTATGAATATATCGAACACACATACGGCCGGGAGGGTATCACGGAATTGTGGCAGTCCATGAAAAATTCTCCAATGATCGGCCGGATCAATCCCATCAAAAGCGTTTTCAATCAGACGCTAAAAGAATTCAATCACTCGTTTAAGAAATACCTGCGCAGCAAGGCTGAAGACTATCTGACACGGGAAAATCCTGAAGACTACAGCTCCCCGATTGGCCCTGAATTCCCCCTTAATCCCTACTACTTCTCCTTTTCTCATGCCTTATCTCCTTCCGGCGACATTGTGGCCATCCTCACCCAGAACCTGATAGCGCGAGATCTAGACATCCTGTTCGTCTCCACAAAAGACGGAAGTGTTATCAAGAACATAACTCGGGGATACACCACCCAGTACGAATACATCCGCTTTGAGGTCGATCCGACCAGAGGAAGCGCTGTGGCCTGGTCTCCAGATGGAGACAAGATTGCGTTCTTCGGCCGGGTCGCTCAAAAGTTCCAGCTCTTTATCCTCGATGCCCTTACAGGAAAGACTCTGTCTAAAATAAATATCCCCTATGATCAACCCGCATCCCCAGAATTCCTCTCAAACAGTAACGAACTTCTCTTTACGGCCTTTCAAGAGGGAACCCATGATATCTTCCGGGTTCATCTGGAAACAGAAAAAATCCTCAATATGACATCCGACGATCTCTTCGAAAAAGCCCCAATGGTCTCCCCTGATGGAAAAACCGTCGCCTACACGATCCGTATCGACACCAATGACAAGCTGTTCCTTTCTCCTGTTGATGATTTTTCCAAGAAGACACAGCTGACCTTTGGAAGAGGAAACACCGTTACGCCATCCTTCTCTCCGGATGCGAAAAAACTCTATTT
>JAUWVG010000239.1 GCA_030617525.1 Candidatus Aminicenantota bacterium
TCTGGTGGATGTCATAAAAAAGAACTTGGATAAATCGGCTCGAGAAATTCAGTCCACAATCCTTGAAGCAATCTCGGACTTTACAGCCGGGGCTCCCCAAAATGACGACATCACCCTGGTTGTGATTAAACGCACAAAAAATTCCTAAACTGACTCTTTTCTTTTGTAACACTTTTTAGGATCTGTGGTTTATAAAATTGAGATTGAAAATAATTGTGGTTATTTTTACCTTTTATGTGGTAATATAGACCTCAAATGGACGATCTTGAAACACTGTATCGCCTGTTCTCTTCCCGGGTAAGGACAAAATTACTCAAATTCTTTTTCACAATGCCTGAATCAGGGTATTTTATCCGTGAATTGGGAAGAAAAATTGGTGAAGATGCAAAAAATATCAGCAGAGAATTGAATAATCTTGAAAACATCGGATTATTAAGGAGTGAAAAAAGAGGACTGCAAAAATTCTATTCAACACAAGCAGACTTTCTCTTTTATTCCGAATTAAAGGCCGTGTTTTTGAAGTCCTCAGGACTAGAGGGGCTCTTTAGAGATGTTATTGTACAGCTGGACGGTATAGAGAAGGTGTTTATGAAAGAACTTCCATCCTCTGAAGACAAGGAATCAGCGCAGATTAAGCTTATTTTCGTCGGAAAACCCGATATGGCCATCTTAAACAATACCGTAAACGATCTCATTAAAAGAAGCGGCCGGGAAGTCATCTACAGATGTTACAGTTTAGAAGAGTTTGATGAACGTCAGAGAATGAACGACTCCTACATTTTAGAAGTCTCGGCCGGAGAAAAAATTATTTAGTTGAATCTTAAAATAGATTCAGTTCTTTTCGACAAGAAGAAAACGCTTGGCTGCAATAAAATCGTCTTCATCTCTGACTAAACTATAAGCCTTTCCCTCGAAAAATTGATAAATCCGGTGTTTGACAAGAACCTGTTTGAGATAAATCCCATCTGAAGAAAATACATCATAGACAATGTGTTCCGGTTCGACTCCCGTGAAAAATTCAATCCATATGTTCCCCTCGTCATCAAAAAGCCAGCGTCGTGTGTAAACATTAAAAATCCCCACCTCATTTGACAGTCCGGGTTTCCTCCCAGGCTTGTATGGAACCGGAGTGTACTGGCGCCCGAATTTGAAATCCAGGCTGCCATCTGGATTGTAAACACTAATCTGATAGATATCTCCATTTGCCGCATAGAGCTTTCCGTCCGGATTGACTTTCCATACTGTGGTAGGGGCAACCCTGGATGTCGAGCTCGTCATTGTGATGCCTCTTTCCGTTTTCACTTTCTTCGTGATGCTCTGGACAAGCTTAAATTCCCCATAATTGACTAACTCCTCTCCATCCAGGTTGAAACATCGAATGTTGAGCCACTGGAAGTCTTCTTCCCGCATGCGGAGTCCGACGTAGATATTATTTTTGTTATCCGTTTCGATATCAGTGAGGAATCCTTCTTCTATCCTGAATCCTCCAAGGTATTCTCCGCTTTTATTCAGGACGGCCACTCTGTGATTTACTGAATCAAGAACATAAATATTTTCACCCAATCCCAGGGAAAAAAACATGAGCTGACCGAACTCATTCGGGCCTTGTCCTTTCCCACCTATCGTTCGGATATATTGTCCATCTTGGTCGTAGAGCTTAAAAGTCGAATCCCCCCAGTCCATAACATAAATCGTGCCATCCTTTCCGACTTTGATATCCTGCGGCCTGTGAAAGATATAGTCTTCATCATCCACATCCCCACCAATGGAGAAATCTTCAACTTGGGTGTACTCTATCACCCCATCTTTCGGATAATCCGGGTTTGTGACAATTTTCACTCCATCGATATTTTCTATAACTACGGGATATTCGGCTTCAGTCTCGCCGCAAGAAATAAACAGAGAAAATAATCCTAAAATCAAAATAATTAATTTTCCTTTCATTGAAGACTCCTTCTGCTCATTTATAATACGTTCCCTCTAATCAGGATGCTTATTGTATTGTCCACATTTTCGTATAATATCATGTATACAGTATGAGATAATATTTTTTCAATGAATGCAACCAGATGAATAGGACAAATTATGAAAAAAATGTCCCTCTTCTTCCTCTTGGCTATTATTATGACAAGTCCGCTTGTCTTTCTCCGAGCTTCCGAGCCTAATCTAGAAATCAGAACTGAAAAAATCTTTGAATTGGGGAAAGAGGGCATTCTCTTCAGCAGCATAGATTCTGTGTGTGAAGACGCTCAGCAGAATTTCTATGTTCTTGACCGGATGGCCTCAAAGATCTACAAGTTTTCTCCAGATGGCAAACTTCTTCTTTCCTTTGGCAGTAAAGGCCAAGGCCCGGGTGAATTCCAGGCACCACACGATATTCTCATCGCGCAGAACGGGCACATTATCGTCAGCGAAGATATCGCTTTTGTTTCGGTTTTTGACAGCAAAGGACAATTTATCGAACGGATTTCCGCAACAAAAGGTCTCGGCCTGACTTTTCTGGATGAGGATCTTTTCTACGCCTGGATATGGGACGAGGGTGGACGTACACAGCTGCTTGTCGACAAAGAAGGGACCATTTTGAAGAAATTTTTCTCGGTTTCCTCGGACGATTTTTCTGTCTCCGCCCCCGACGAATCGGGACGTCAAGTGATGTTTAATTATGCCACCCCTGAAATCGCTCCATCCTTTATATTCAACCAGTTCCAAAACCTTTTCGTCATCGCCATCAATAACCGATACGAGTTTTCAATCTTCAACTCACAAGGGGCAAAATTCTCCACAATCGAAAGAGACATCAAACCACCGAAGCTGTCGACAAAAGAAAGAGACTTCCTCCTCCGTGAAATGCAGGAAACAAGAAACTGGCCACCCTGGATTTGGAAGCTTGTCCGAAAAAACATAGCAAAGACAAAAACATATTTCGATAATATCCTTTTGTCTGAAAAGTACATCTTTGTCTTCAGGATACGTGAAAACCTCACGGATCAAAACAGTCTTTTCCCTGTGGATATTTTTAGCATCGATGGCGATTTTTTGGGATCAACCAGTCTTTCGACACAACCTCTTTATGTCTCGGATTTGTTCATGTATAGTACTGTCTATAATAAAGAGGATAACCTCCTCCTTCAGAAGTTCCGATATAAAATAATTGAATAGGGGGTCAGATATGAAGAAAATCCTTCCACTTTTGTTTTTTTTAGCCATCACCACTTTAACCGCACAGCAAATCATCGACAATGACAAAACGCCTCAAAATAAAAATGCCGGCCGGGTCCTCAAGCTCGAGGAAGCTCTACGCATCGATGGGGAAGGAGAGAATTATTACTACAACGGTGTCGTCAACCTACAAATCGACGCATCCGGGAATATCTACATCAACGATGCCTGGAGTTCGAATACGAGGGCGCATCTCGTTAAGTTTTCCCCAGAGGGACGATTTCTAAAAGATCTTTTCAGACAGGGGGAAGGGCCGGGAGAGATCCAATCGGCGTATAATTTCGCTCTCTCGGATAAAAAAGTCTATGTGTATGATTATATGAAAAGAAAGATCATCGTGATGGAAGAAGACGGAACATTTGTTAGAGAATTTAAGACAAAATCAGACTCCTTTAATGATTTTATCGGAATATTTGAAGATTGGCTCGTGTTTACGCGCAAGGACACGCCATTTGAACGAAAAACATCCCGTCTCTACGATGTCAACAACGTCATAGTATTTATTTCCAAGGACGGACAAACAGAAAAAGATTTTTATACATTTACCAATCAGCTATTTGTTATCTCCAGCGCTCAAGGAGGCGGGATGATGAATTGGGATCCGTTCATGGCAAAAATCGGAGATGGCAAACTGTATGTCTGTTCTTCGCAGGAGTATCTTATTGAAGTGCTGGACCTCAAAACGGGGCAAATCACGTCAAGATTTAGAAGATCATATGCAAGGAAAAAGCATGAAATGAGAGAATTTGAAAAAAAGTTTATTTCCAAATATTCGGCTCCAAAAAGGAGATTTGATAATGATATCAGGGAGCTGTTCTATGACGGCGGCTTTCTTTGGATCAAGACCTCAACCGAGATGGAAGACAAGGGGCAGATGTTCGATGTGTTTGACACAAACGGCCGGTTTCTCGACAGTTTTTTTATCAACACAAACGGCCGGATAGTAAAAATTGATGGAGACTTTATCTATTCCTCAGAAACAGATGAAGACGATCTCCCCTATCTGATGAAGTACAAAATCAACAAATAAGGAAGAGTAAATCATAAAAAAGTATCTTTCTTCGGTTTTGCTTCTATTCACCTTAGCTTTTCTGATCCTCTGCCGGGAATCCCAGGATTACAGACAGGATATGCGCGATTTTGTTCAACGGATCAGTTCCTATGCCAAAGCACTGGTATCGGATTTTTTGATCATACCGCAAAATGGAGGTGAACTCCTGACTGTGGATGGCGAGGAGAACGGCCTGCCTTCAGAGGAATATATTACCGCACTCGATGGAGTCGGAAGAGAAGATCTCTATTATGGATACGACAACAACAATCAGCCAACCCCGGCAATAGAAACCGTTTATATGGAGGCTTTTTTAGATGTGGCAGAGGCCTATGGTGTAGAGGCGCTGGTGACCGACTATTGTTGGACTCAAGCTTACATGGACAATTCTTACGGACGGAGTGAAATAAAAGGTTATATTTCCTTTGCCGCAGATTTTAGAGAGCTGCACAACATCCCTGTTTATCCTCCCAATCCCTACAATGTAAATCCCAATGACATCATCTCACTCCACCAAGCCAGGAATTTTCTTTATCTGCTCAATCCGGCACTATCCCCTGA
>JAUWVG010000349.1 GCA_030617525.1 Candidatus Aminicenantota bacterium
CAGTCACCCATGGGAGGAAATGCCATGAAATTGAGATTAAGTTTAGTTTTGACCTTAGCCCTGCTGGTTTTGTTTTGTGCTCCGGGAATCAGGGGAGACATTAATCCTCTCTTTAAACACCAGCTGAACTTGCCATCTCTATCCACGCAGCAGGCCCCGGTAGTCTACACGGCCGGCCACGGCTACTCAAGTTTTGGCATCAAGCTCTTTGGAGGCATCAGCCTTGGAACACTGAAAATCTCGGACACTGAAGGTACCGAAGATTTCGACAAGTACAAAGCCTCTTTAATGGGTCTGGTCGGAGGCATTGGATTTGAGACCGGAGGACAGGTTGGAGTCGAAGTCGATATTATGTACGTTCAAAAGGGGATCAAACTCAAAGGAGACAATGTTGATACAGGTGATGGTCTAATCAATTTCGATGTCGATCTTGTGATCAATCAAGTTGCCATTCCCGTCCTTCTCAGATTCAAATTCATGCCGGGCACATCCCCCTATATCCTTCTTGGTGGCTCCGTTGCCTATATCCTCAGCTCCACAGCAGACTATACTGTGAGCGACAACACTGGTCCCCTTGATTCCGGCTCAGAAGACCTCTTTGCACAAGAAGGCGACGTTTTAAACAGGTTGGATTATAGTATCGTCGGTGGAGCAGGCCTTGAGCTCGCTATGGGCACTATGCGGCTCTACTTCGAAGGACGATACATCTATGGATTGGCCAATCTCGTCCACGAGGAACAGAGAGGCGATAATGATTGGATGAAATTATCGACAATCCTAATTTTGGGTGGAATCGGCTTCTAATTTTTTTTTTCTTTAAGGGCTTTGAGGATTTTTTCCGGTGTGATAGGTAGGTCTTTGATCCAGACACCCGTTGCATTCGCTATGGCATGAGCCACGCTGGCCAGCACGGGAAGAGTCGCCCCTTCTCCAACTTCTTTAGCTCCAAACGGGCCTTCAGGTTCATAGGACTCGACGATCCCGGAAAATATCTCCGGAGCATCTTTTATGGTCATAAGGAGATAATCGTGAAGGTTGGGATTGACGACACGGCCTTTGTCATCATATGTCACATCCTCCATAAGCGTCTCTCCGGCCCCCATGACAATGGCCCCTTCAACCTGGCCGTGAACGGATAAGGGATTGACCGGAGTCCCGCAGTCATGAAAATCAAAGACTTTGTCGATTTTGACTAATCCGGTATCCAGATCCACACGGCATTCGCAGACCGCACTTGAAAAAGAGTATGCCGGGCTGGTCCCTACGGCTGCACCCTTATAATCTCCACCCAGCCCTTCCGGAGGTTTATACCAGCCGGTTCCCACAAGCGGACCATTGTCATTGAAGTACTTTCTCGCAGCCTCGGCCCATTCCATCGTCAAATCCGGATTATCTTTAAGATAAATGCGGCTGTTTTTGGCTTCAAGATTTGCGGCCTCACATCCAAGCAAAACAGCTGCTGTTTCAAACAGTTTTTTCAGGACATCTTTCGCCGCACGGGCGACGGCATTCCCTCCCATTAAAGTGGTCCGCGAAGAATACGCCCCCAAGTCTATTGGGCTTATATCGGTATCCTCTGTTCTGATGCGCACTCTATTGAGGGGAATCCCCAGAGCTTCGGCACATATCTGAGACAGCACCGTTTCAGCTCCCTGCCCGATCTCTGCAGCCAGTATAAAAAGAACGGCCGCCGTCCCGTCCTCACTGATTTTAACGATGGCGTTAGAGTGGGGAAAAACCGATTTCTTCACGAAAGGCTCCAGCTTTTTCTCAGAACTCAACTGGACCTGGCCTCTGTATTTGGCATAGCCTGCGCCAGAGACAAAGCCACCACAGCCGATTCCTATGCCCTGCCCAGACGGCAGTTTTTTATATTTTTTTTGCCAGGAGGATTTATCACGTACAGCCTCAAGAGTTTTCCCAAATTCACAGCTTCGAATATCCAGGTCATTTATGGTGCGCGAATTGGAATCCATGGCATTTTTGAGCCTGAGGTCTATTGGATCCAATCCCAGATCGTCGGCAATCATGCTCAAAAGAGATTCAAATGCAAAGCGCGGCTGCGGTGCACCGTGCCCTCGCATAGCTCCACAGGCCGGTTTGTTGGTCATCACACGGAATCCCCTATACTTGTAGTTGGGAAGCTTATAAAGTGTCGGGATCATGGCTCCGGCATAGTAGGCCGTGATGACGCCATAAGAGGAGTAGGCTCCTCCATCGAGGTATATTTTGCTGTCCACAGCCGTTATGGTTCCGTCTTTTTTAACTCCGATTTTAAACACCATATGCTGTTTGTGCCGTCCCCGCCCATGAAGAAACATCTCCTTCCTGTTGTAAACCATTTTGACCGGCCGGCCGAATCTCCGTGAAGCCAGAGCGGAGATAAGATCCATGGAAGTGGCATCGAGCTTCCCGCCAAAACCCCCGCCGACAGGAGGGCGAATAATCCGGATTTTTCCCAGCGGCATGTCCAGAACTCGGGCCACCATGTAGTGGAGGTAGTGGGGCACCTGAGTGGACGAATAGAGGACAAGAGTAGATCCGTCATCATCCCAGTAGGCAATGGACGCATGGGGTTCTATGGGACTCTGATAGACATGATTTCCGGTAAATTCCTCCTCCCGCACATAGTCAGCCTTGGAAAAACCTTTCTCGACATCCCCAAAATGGTGGTCCACCCGGGCGTTAATATTATTTTTGTACCGTTCGTGCACCAAAGGGGCCCCATCCTTTATAGCCTCCTGCGGATTGAGAATAAAAGGAAGTTCTTCATAGTCGACTTTAATCAAATCCAAAGCTTTTTGGGCGGTTTCCTCGTCAACTGCAATGACGGCCGCAACTTCATCCCCCACGTGGCGCACCTTTTCTTTAGCCAGTGTGTGTTCATCATAACGGGGAGGATTGACACCATAGGTGATGTCCGGGACATCCTTCCCGGTCAGCACCCATTTGACACCGGGGAGAGCTTCAGCGAGACGAGTATCGATGGATTTGATGCGACCGTGAGCGATGGGAGACGTGAGAATCCTTCCGTAAAGCATATTCTCAAAAGAAAAATCACCGGCATACTTAGCCCTGCCCGAAACTTTATCGGCCGCATCCACTCGGGGAAAACTCCTGCCAACAGTGTCATACTCTTCAAGATCATAAGATTGAAGAGGGGGTTCTTCTGTCTTTTTGTATTTTTTCCAGTTCTTGACAGCTTCGAGAATTTTAACATAACCCGTACACCGGCAGAGATTCCCACCTAAAGCATCTTTAATCTCCTCGTCTGAGGGATCCGGAATTTTTTGGATCAGCGCATAGGCACTAAGAATCATTCCAGGCGTACAGTATCCGCACTGGACGGCCCCATGGTTAATAAAGGCTCGCTGGATGGGATGGAGTTTTCCATTTATGGCGATGCCTTCAATGGTCGTAATATGGTGACCTTGACAGGCAGATGCAAGCAGAAGACAGCTGTTTTTAGGCTCTCCATCCAGAAGAATCGTGCAGGCTCCACAAACACCCATATTGCACCCTTTTTTAGTTCCGGTCAGCCTCAATTTTTCACGGAGAACTTCAAGAAGTGTTTCTCCATCCTTCACGGCCACAGAGTGTTCCTCGTTGTTGACACGGAGAACAATCACATGATGCCGAATGTTTTCTTTGTTCATGGCTTCTCTGCGTTCTTGTCTGTTCCTCCTTTTTGAGCTCGCATTTGAGCTTCACGGAGGGCTCTTTGGGTCAGGACCTCTAAGATCTGTTTTCGGTACCAGATAGATCCCCGGATATCGGTGATTGGCAAACTTTCATCTTTGGCAATAAGCGCGGCCTTTTGAAAGAGGCTGTCAGAAGGGACCTTTCCCTGGAGGTTTCTCGAGGCTTCAAAAGCCAAGAGAGGTGTGGGCGCGACGGCTCCAAGAACAACAGAGGCCTTTTCG
>JAUWVG010000457.1 GCA_030617525.1 Candidatus Aminicenantota bacterium
TTTATCTGCAGCTTCGATCCCGAGTTTTTGGACCATGTGGATATTGCTGTCCACCTCATGGCTGTACTTGTTAAAAGGAATTTTTAGGTTGTAGAAGAATCCTTTTCCTTTGACGTTTTCACCTAGCCTGCATTTGATCCCAGCCAGCAGACAGAGAAGTCCGCTTTTTATAGGGTTGGATCCCGTTGAAGTGATACTCAAATCAAAGCGTTCCTTTCTCAACAGCCGAATGAGTTTTATTTTCCCAAAAATTCCTTTAAAAGTTTCCGTCCCGACAATAATTTTTTTATCGAATAAAAAACTCTTTTCAATGACTTTTTCAGCTCCATACGGTCCCAGCAAAAAAACAAACTCTGATGAAGGGAAAGCCTTTCGTAGCGCTTTGAGTGCTGGAGTGAGGAAAATCATGTTGCCGATACCGCCCATCATTATTATCAGGATTTTTTTTATTTTAGAAAGGTCGTTCTTAGGCATAATCTTATGATCTTATTTTTTTGATTTTTGACAATATTTTGTCTGTGGCTTCAAGCGCTTCCTCCACGGTGATAAGCTTCATGCAGTCATGGGTTTTCAGTTTGCAAAAACCTTCATTGCAGGGCATGCAGGATAAATCCTTTCGAATAACCACATGATCCTGTCCTTGAGGCCACCATCTCGTAGGAATAGTCGGCCCCATAAAAGATACGGTTGGTGTTCCTAAGGCTGTGGCCAAATGGAGTGGTCCGGAATTGTTGCAGATCAGCAGGCTGCAGGATTGAATAAGAGCAAGGAGGTTTCGGACGGGCTGGTTCAAAAAAATTATGGGTGTATTTTGCATGGTTTTCTTTATCAAATCGATTAATTCCAATTCTTTAGGTCCTCCTAAAAGAACAATTCTTATTTGATGTCTTTCTATCAGTTGATCCGCAAGATCTGCAAACCGGTCTGTCAGCCACCTCTGTGTCGGATAATGTCCTCCTGGATGGATACCTATAAGAATGTCTTTACTTCCGATTTCATTTTTTTGTAGATCCTGCCTCACTGCCTCTAGGGCTTCGTTTGAGGCCGATAGTTTTAAGCTTTTGTTATCTGTATCCAGATTTATACTTCTGGTGATGTTCAATATTTTTTCTGTAATGTGGATGGGCTCCTTCTTTTGTTTAACGGCCTTGTGGAAGAGAAAACCGCGTCCGTATGTATTGTATCCCACTCTATATTTCGCCTTACTTAGAAAGGCCCACAGAGCGGCCTCAAAGGTGTAGTCGCATGTCAGATCTATGGCTAAATCAAACCGGTTTGTGGACAATTTTTTAGCAAATTTTGCTTTTTGGAAAAATGAAAATCCCATGTCGTACGTCACAATATTATCAATATCTGGAATCCTATCTAAAATATCCTTGATATAAGAAATGGCAAAAACAGTGATTTGGCTTTTGGGGAGATTTTCTTTGATTGCCCTAAAAGAAGGAATAGAGACAATTGTATCACCAATTCTTTTTTGAGTGAAAATCAATACGTTTTCCACTTTGCTTTTGTCCAGGGTTTTAGTCCTCAAAAAAAAAGTAAAAATGGATATGAATTGAAAAAAAAGTTTTCGGAGTAACAACAGTGTCCGCTTCATGAATCTTTTAGCTTTTAACGGCATAGACCTTCATGGCCTCCCCAAAGTTTTTTCTGGTCAAAATAAAAAAGAATCTAGCCAAATAATCGATTGTTTTTTTCGAGGGCTCTATCTGTGATAAATCCAAATCTTTTTGTATGATATCAAACCCGGCCTTTTTAAGTAGAGTAGATAAAGTCGTGATGGAAAAATGAAAAAAATGCCACTCCTTGGATTGTGGGGAGAATAGTTTAAGTCTTTTCCCTTTGGCTAGAAAATACAAGATTTTTGTGATGAAATTGTGGAGATTGGGAACGGCAATCACCAATAGACCATCCTCTTTGAGTATCCGGTGAATCTCTTTTAGGGTGGCCTTGGGATCTGGGACATGTTCTAGAGTATGCCATAGGGTTATTATATCAAAATGGGCGGATGGAAACTGGGCTTCCTTGAGATCTCCCTTGTAAACATCGAGAGCAAGATTTTCTTCTGCATATCTGGAACCAAAATCAGATATCTCAGTGCCCCAAACTTCGTATCCTGATTCTTTGGCCAGCAAAAGAAAAGTCCCTATTCCGCATCCCACATCCAGCACACGTCCCTTTTGTTTGTGGTTTTGGAGGTCATTGAGCCTCCGCTGCCACATAGGAATCCTTCGATCCATCTGGTTGTCTATCCAGTCTCTGTAATACGATTCATGATAGTGTCTGATTATGTGCTCTCGATCTGGCTGTGGGTTAGTGTAAACAAGACCGCAGTTTAAGCATTTGACAACCTGATATGGGGATTCGGCTTTCTGAATGAGTTGTGTTCGATTTTGGCCGCACAGGTTGCAGATTACATATTCTGGCACAACAGCTCCTTATAGACGTCTTCTATCCGGGAGACATTCTGGTCAATGCTGAACAGCTTTTCCGCACGTCTTCTTCCGGCGGCTCCCATTTGGTGTCTCAATTTTTCGTTTTGAACCAGCTCTAAAATGGTCCGGGACAGGCTGTCGACATCTTCTGGATTCACAATAAGCCCTGTTCGTCCGTCTTCAACAGACTCAAGATTCCCGCCTACTGCAGATGCAATCACAGGCTTTGAGGAGGCCATAGCCTCCAGTAAGAGCCTGGAGAGACCGTCACGATGTGTTGAGGGCAAAACAACCATATCCATAAGGTTAAACAATTGGGGAATGTCTTCCCGAAATCCAGTAAAGATAACATTTTTCTCTATTCCCAGTTTTTGGCTTAAATCAAACAATTCTTGCCTGTAGGTTTTATTTCCGTCTCCAATAATAATACAGCTGAGTTTAGGGAATACATCCAAGGTTTGTGCAGCGGCTTCTAATAAAACACGGTGACC
>JAUWVG010000273.1 GCA_030617525.1 Candidatus Aminicenantota bacterium
ATTTTCGATTTCTGTAAAAGGCCCCACATGGTGGATGCAGCAGTAGGCAAAAGACTGAACAGTCTTTATTTCAATGTCTGTTTCCTGGGTGGACCTGTCGGCGGACAGGTTGGAGGCCAGAGCTGAAGACAATAAAACAACGATTAAAATATAGTGAATTTTTTTCATCAATCTCCTCCAATTTAAATCCTCGTTTTTTTATTTGCTCGGATATAGATAATACCACCAATCCGATTCTCTCTTCAACCAGCGGTCAAACCAAGCCATAATGGTCTTGGTCCAGAGGATTCTCTTGTTATAGGTCAAGATGTGGTGGTTTTGATCATATATCTGGATATATTCCACTTCTCTTCCGAGAAGTTTAAGTGCGGTGAAAAGCTGTGTGCTTTCGCCGGGAGGAACATTGGTGTCAACTGAGCCGTGCAGGAGAAGAAGGGGCGTTGAGATTTTGTCGGCATTAAAGAGAGCACTCTGGTTGACGTAGATATCCTTTCTATTCCAGGGGAAGCTGTTGGCTGTGGCGTAGGCGCTGTAGGCGTAGCCCCAGAAGCCCTCTCCCCAGTAGCTGGAAATGGAACTGATACCGGCATGGGCCACTGCCGCAGCAAAAATATTGGTTCGAGTCTGGAGCAGCATGGTCATGAATCCGCCGTAGGACGCGCCAATGCATCCCACGTGATTGGAATCGATAAACGAATGCGCCGACAAAAATTGAGTGACGCAGTGTACGATCTCATCAGCTACTGTCAGCCCCCAGTCGTTGACATGAGCCGCGGAAAATTCCTGGCCGAAACCTGTGGCTCCACTGGGCTGGAGGACATAGACAATATACCCCTGGGCTGCCCAGAGATTTTTGGGGTAGCGGCCTCCAAAATCCCGCGTGACAGGGGAGGTTCCGCCGTAATAGTAGACGATACAGGGATATTTTTTGCCGGGAGAAAAATCTGGGGGGTAGTACACCCGTCCCTCGATTTCCACACCGTTTTTGTTTTTGCATGTCCAGCGCTTGACATCTCCAAATGAAACACTAGAAAAATCTGATTTTCCTGGATCGAGGAGGAGACGGGACTCTCTTGTCCTCAAGTCGATAACGAATGATTTTGGAGGAACCGCTGCGCTTGATCCTGTGTACACGGCTATGGGATTTTTTCTGGCCAGGCTAAAGGCTCCGAGAACTTCAACGCCGCATTCGATGTATTCAAATTCTTTTGTGAGAAGGTTATACCTGTAAAGATGCCGGAAGGAACGATCGTTTGTAACAAAATAAATGCAGTTTTCGGTTTGACTCCACACGGCCAGGTTAATGGCAGGATCGAAATTTTTTGAAATGGGCTCGATGCTGTTTGTGGCCAGGTCGAAAAGATAAGCCTGGGTGTCATATTCATTCGGAACAGTGTCATTGGGGAGGTTAATTCCCAGTGAGCCGAAAACCGACGGTCCGCCGAGAATAAGAAGCCTGTTTCCTTCAGGGCTCCACTGGGCTCCATTGAACCACGGTCCTTCCCAGAGCAGGCTGGGCTGCAGAGTTTTTAGGTCGAGGACAAATATTTCTGTTTTTGAGTAAGGCCGCTCTGTGTAATCTTCGACAGTGCGAGTAAAGAGAAGTTTTTGTCCATTGGGACTGATGCCGTTGAGAGCTGTGGTAAGCTGGCCGGCTGTCAATCTCTGTCGTGCTCCTGAGGCCAAGTTGACTTTATAGAGAAAACTTCTGTCCCTCCATCCGGGCTGCCTATCGGACATGTTTATGACCCTTTTGACGCCTGGGCGGTCCTCGGCTCCCTGTTCACTAATGGCGTAAATAAGATACGTTTCATCGGGAGACCAGGTGTGAGGCCCGAGGTTTTGAATATTCTTCAGGAGAGGCTTGGATTGGCCGGTTTCGATATCGGCAATCCAGATCGTTCCCCGGGTATTTTCAAGGGTAGTGTAAGAGAATTTATTTCCGGTCGAGGCCCAGTTGATACTGGAGATGCGGGTTCCTCCTCTGTATGTCTGAAATAACTCTCTGCTTTCAGTCCGGTAGAGTTCTATCCAGGATTCTGAAGCATCTCTGGGGGGTTGTATTTCACGGAATGAGACAGCGGTTAGGCTTCCGTCTGGAGAGATGGATACATCGGTGACTTTTGGGCCGTCGAGGAGATGGGGGATGGACATGCGCTGTTTTGAAGAGAGTGTAATTTTGGGTCGAGGATTTTCTACTCTGTCCGTGTAATTAAGTGAAGCACGCAGTCCCCAGTAGGAATTTTCATTTTTTTGGTAGACGGATTTGATGAGAAGGAGATGAACTCCGGTTTCCAGATTGACGTCGATTTTGATTTTATCTGCTGCGGTTGTATTGTATTCTGCCTTTGTCCGGATGCGCCTTCCATCCAGATAAACTCGGAAGGGCTGCGGGCTTGCAATGTGAATCTGTCCTTTTGTAAATTTTTCTATATCAATATAGGCAGTCATGTAAGCCGTAGCCGGATCTTCAGAATCATATTCAAATTTTATTTCTTGATCTTTAGCTTGAATAGTCTGCCACACAGCGGTGGATCCATCATGCCATGTGAATGTGCTGTCGACCCGAGGTTTCATTTTAAGAATATCGACCTCATTGAATCTGAGAAAGTCTTCGTGGTCAAATTCGTTATTCTTGGAATCGTGGAAGGCGGGCAGCGGTGTCGAAAACGGACCTAGTTTGAGCCAGTATGAAATGGAAATTTCCTTGGAAGCAATGGGATCGGATTGTTGGAATGCGGAAGAAAAGGTGATTATCAGGAGAGTCATCACAAGAGTAATTGCCCAGATTCTGAATCCATTTCGTTTCATTGTGTACCTCATTTCACTCGAATCCTTGAACCCTTGAATCCTTGAATCCTAATAATCCTCTCAACTCTTTTGGAGATAATCCTTAATTATATAGGTAGTACGAAGAATTGTAAAAAAACTGTTTAGGCCTGCTGTGCGATTCTTTTAGAGAGATCGAACTGAAATTCTATTTATTTTTTACGTATTTATCGAACCACTCGATCATATCGGCCAGCACATGCAAAACAGACTCTTTAGCGCTGTAGCCGTGGCTTTCATTTGGCAGCATAACCAGCCGGGCCGTGGCTCCGTGGCCTTTGAGTGCGTGATAAAGACGTCGTGATTGAATAGGGAATGTCCCGGAATTGTTGTCGGCTTCACCATGAATAAGGAGGATCGGTTCATTGATTTTGTGGGCGTGCATGAATGGGGAAACTCTGAAGTAGATCTCGGGAGCCTCCCAGAGTGTACGGCGCTCGCTCTGGAATCCGAAGGGAGTCAGAGTTCTGTTGTAGGCACCGCTTCGTGCGACACCGGCGGCAAAAAGGTCGCTGTGGGCCAGGAGATTTGCCGTCATAAAAGCGCCGTAGCTGTGCCCCCCGACGCCGACTCTTTTTGGATCGATAATCCCCATGGCATCGAGTTTGTCTATAGCGGCCTTGGACGCGGCCACAATCTGTTCGACAAAAGTGTCGTTCATGGTTTTTGGATCACCCAGAACAGGCATCTGAGCGCCGTCGAGAAGCGCATAGCCCTGTGTGACATAGAAGAGCTGTGATGTGCCTCTAAAAAAGGTAAACCTGTATGCCGAGCCTCGGATCTGTCCGGCCAGTTTAGGATCGTTGTATTCGCGCGGGTAGGCCCAGATGACAAGAGGAAGCCGCTCTCCTTCCTTGTAGTTTGGAGGGAGGTAGAGGGTGCCGTAGAGAGGGAGCCCGTCCGCCCGTTCGTATATAATCCGTTCCTTTTTCATCCCGGTCATTTGCGGAGCCGGGTCTGCATAGTCTGTGAGCGGTGCTCTCTTTTTTGTCTTGAGTGTATAAATGTAGTAATTGGGCGGTTCTGTTTTGGACTCGAAGGACGTAATGATTTCCTTTCGGGAATCACCGAGAAAATCCAGGAAGCGCTCGTAATTTTCGCCTTCGCACTGGAACAGGCGTTCTTTCTTCATTGTTTTAAGATTGAGTTTGTCCAGAAATGGGAAGTCTCCTTTTGGTGAGGACCCGCTGCCGGAGAGATAAATCGAGTCCTTGTCCTGAAGGATCAATGACTCTCCCGATGCAGTGGACGTTCTGATCGGCGAACCGGGATTGTTATACGAATCCTGTGTGCTGAGATCGAACAGTTTTTTCGGTTCAAAACTCGGATCGTCTACATTGACCAGATAGGTGGTCCTCCATCTTCGTTTCCAATCTCTTTCGGAGAGGAATCCCATACCTGCGCTCTGGAGCCAGCTGATACCGCCGTATCTGTTTTTGGTCTTAAGGACTTCTTTTGCTTCTCCGGTGAAGGGTGCAGAGAGGATCATGATTTTGTCTCGAAAGGGAACTTCTTTCTCGGGATCTCCTCCGTCAAGGGCTTCCACCCAAATGAGGGTGGAGGGTTTAAGGGGCTGCCAACCGACTGACCTTAAGCCTGTTGTGACGCCGCTTAAAGGAACCTGATCGGCCAGGGGGAAATCGCCCAGAAGATGGACAAGTTTGCCGTCCCTGTCCCAGATCTCCAGTGTGTG
>JAUWVG010000399.1 GCA_030617525.1 Candidatus Aminicenantota bacterium
CAGGGAATCGAATATTTCAACACCTTACGCCGCTTGGGCAAACCGGTCATCATGCTGCAGTACGTCGGGGAAAATCACGGAGTGAGAAAGCCCCCCAATCAGAAAGATTACACCATCCGAATGAGAGAATTTTTCGACCACTACCTTCTCGATAAACCGGCCCCAGAATGGATGACAGAAGGAGTCGCCCATCTCGAGCTTGAAGATCACATCAAAGATGTCACGAGGAAAATCATTGAAAAGAAAGCAGATAAGAAGACAGACGCCAAAGAGAAAGTTAAGAAAGAAGTAAAAAAATAAGATTAAAGAGCACAAGCTTTAATAAAAAATGGTCCGGAGGAAACTTCGGGCTTTTTTTTTAATTAAGGGGTTTTAAGAAAAGGCGCTGGCTGTCGAGGCGCCAAGGTTTGGAAAAGGAAGCGGGGCTAAGGAGGATTCCTCTCCAGCCAGCATAAAAAAATTATATTGAAATCTCTTTGAATTTGTCAAAGTTCTTCTATAAAATAATAAAAATAAATCAAATAATCAAGAAATAAAAAAAAGAATATTGAAAAATAAATATCGCAGAGGCCTTTCCTGGTTCTGGGTGGCTCTCTGTGCCTTTGGGATCTTCTTTACGGTCCCTTTTGCACGGACCATTCAGAGATTTGTTTCTGAAAAATGGGGCAGTGAACTCTTCGGTTATACCGTACTCATTTCAACCGGGATCGTTTTTTTCCTGGCACTGTACATCCTTATTTTTAAGCTTAAAATTCGCTCGGCTTCAAATTATATATGGCTTTTTGCTATTGGGTGTGCCTATGTTTACTTCACATTGAAGTTATGGGAATCTCCGGAAGAAGCCGTACATTTCCTCGAATACGGCCTTCTGGGCTTTTTCATTTTTAACGCCCTCAAACTCAAAATAAAAGATAGGTCAATTTTTGTTATGGCCTTTCTCATCGGATGTTTGATAGGAATCTTCGATGAAATTTTGCAGTGGATTGTTAAGGAACGGTTCTGGGATTTCAGGGATGTCGGCCTCAATGCACTGTCGAGCGGCCTTTTCCAGACCGCCATTTGGCTGGGAATCAAACCCAAAGAGATCTCTCAAAAAACCCTACCACGTTCACTGAGAACTGTTTCTATCTATCTTGCAGCCAACATCCTCCTCCTCGGGTTGTGCTTCTCAAATACACCAAAAAGGGTGCAAAGTTATACGAAAGCTCTTCCTTTTTTGTCGTTCCTCCAACAAGAAGAAGCCATGAACCAGTTTAATTTGAAACACAAAGATCCTGAAATAGGAACGTTTTATTCCCGCTTGACCATTGATCAACTGCTCAGCATTGATAAACGAAATGCCAAGGATTACGGCCAGGTTCTCCATGAATGGAAAGAAAAAGACTATGCTGAATATTTGCGTGCTCATCCGGGAATTTGGGTGCCTATGCTCTATGAAATCAGGGTTCATATCTTCAGGAGGGATAAAAGATATGAAAGAGCGCTTCAAGCAGAAAATGAAAAACAAAAAAAACAGAATATGTTCATCGCATTTAAGGAAAATGAAATTCTGGAAAAATATTTTGGTCACACAATGAAGGAATCTCCTTATGCCTGGAGTGAAGAAACATCAGCTCGGGTCGAAGCTCAAATTGACAAAAATATTTCCTATAAAAGCCCGGTCAGCGCCTCCTTTTTCTCCCCAAAAAGTGAAAAGCAGATGTGGGTTGTTATCCTCATTTTTCTGACACTCTTGTTTGCCGCCAATTGGATTTATTTGCGTAAAAACAGCCAGCCAAAATCATAAAATCGCTGCGTATGCCGGAAGACTTTCCTTCCCCTCGCTGTTGACTGCTACCAGAGCATAGTTGTATGAAATGCCCTTATTGACCTTACGATGGAGATAGCGAGAAGTACCTGCATTCAACTCGACTAACAAAATCAGGCTGTTCCCATCCCGTTGATAAATCCGGTATTTTACGACATCGGCATGGATGGGATTGTCCTGCCAGTCCAAAACATTTATGTATTCAATCTGAGAAAGAGAGCGGTTTTCATGCTGTAACGCACGGAAATTTAACGGCGCCTGATCGCTGAAGATATCAGGTATACCTGAGTAATTCTGGTTGGTGATATCTGTTTCCACACCGGCATAATTTCTACTGACAGGAGTAAAGGAATAATTCAATTTTATTGGAGTGACCATTCCTGACCATCCTGTACTTACAGAGTGCGAATAATACCCCTCAACATCTGAAAAAGTTTCACCACCGCTGTTAGAAAATCTCAAGAGAACATTATCTATGCCACTCCCAAGCGGCGTTTTTACATAACCAGATAAACTCGGCGTGTCTATCGATATCTTTGTGACAAACACATCTTGCTCTCCGTTAAAGCTCGTTCCATAGGCACCGGGTGTTGCGGGAAAATCAATGGATTTTGTCCAGCCCGTGACATAGACACTTCCGCTGTCATCAAGAGCAATCCCGTCACTTTCATCATCTCCATCTCCTCCAAGGAATGTCGAAAAAGCAAGGCTTGAGACTGAGGAGATAAATTTGGCAACAAATACATCTTGGCGGCCGTTCAAACTCGTATCCAAAGCATTGGAGGTGGTTGGAAAGTCGGTAGAATTTGTATCTCCGACAATAAAAATCCCACCCGAATCATCAAGAACAATTCCGTTCCCCTCCTCGTCCTTGCTTCCTCCGAGAAATGTTGAATACAAAACACTTGAACCGGAAGCACTCAACACCGTAACAAAGGCATCCCAGCGGCCGTTGTGGGAAATATCGTATGCTCCCTGTGTCGTTGGAAAATTTTCCGATTCGGTCTCGCCCACAAGATAGATGTTTCCAAAACGATCAAGGGCCATCCCATCTCCCCCGTCAGAGTCACAGCTGTCTTCGCTGTTTCCTCCAAGATATGTCGAAAATAAAAGGACAGAACCCGCGGGATTGAGTTTACTCACATATCCATCCTGGTTATCGTTGTAGCTGGTATCAAAAGCCCCTGAAGTGACCGGGAAGTCATCTGATTCCGTGTAACCGGTAATATAGGCATTCCCTTCACTGTCAATCACAATGCTGCTTCCCTCTTCCCACTGGGCACCACCTATAAAAGTTGAATACACGAGGCTCGATCCGGTCTGATCCATTTTGGTCACAAACGCATCTCCAATACCGCCATTGTGTGAAGTATCAATGACACCCGGTGTTGTAGGAAAATTAGTAGAATATGTTACGCCCACGATATAGGCATGCCCTTCCGAATCGATCGTGAGACCGTTTCCCCATTCATCCTTGTCCCCACCCAAATACGTCGAATAGAGAAGGTCTGAGCCTGAAGCATCGAGTTTTGTGACAAATGCATCGATAAAATATTCATGTCCCCCGCCATTAAATGATCTATCGAACGCAGTGGGGGTGGTCGGAAAATCTGTCGCAGAGGTCCAGCCTGTAAGATAGACGTTTCCCGATTCATCCACAGCTATTCCGTCCGCTCCCTCGACTCCATCAGGATGATCAATACTCCCCCCAATAAAC
>JAUWVG010000359.1 GCA_030617525.1 Candidatus Aminicenantota bacterium
GTATCGCCTATGGCCGTACTTTGAGGAATATTAGTGTATGGGTGGTTGATCGCTGAGCGGATATAATCGATTCTAACTTCATTCTTAGTTATAGTCATCTTTGAATATCCCGAGGGCCCCCAGAAATCTGCTTGCTTCGCGCTCCCCCAGTACTGGCCGTAACTCCCATAAAATCTTTTCCAATATTCTCCCTTATACCAATCCAATTCCCCTATGTGCTTAGGAGTCCCTACACACAGCCCGTACATCTTTCTCCCAGTCCTCTCTGTGTCCATCTCATTCATCGCAAAGATGTGGTCGTGGCCATAAACATTAAGATCGACTCCATTGTCCCCCATAAGTTTTGTCAAGGCGACCTGTTCAACCAGGTTAGGATCATTGACAAAACCCCTATAGTCATCAGCATTAAACAGCGGTCCTCTTCCATAGGAATAACTTGTGTCTCCTTCATTCGACCCGGATGGCCAGCCTCCAAGCATATGGTGATCCAGGACAAATTTCCAATCCGCATCGTACTTTGATGCTTGTGTCAGCCATTCTTTCTGTACATCCCCTATCGTCCAATCATTTGGAGACCGGGGCAATCTCGTGTTGTACCTCATACAGTCAAGCACGATAAACTGAGCTCCCCCCTTTCTTGTTTCGCGCAGCCATGAGTTGCCCTCCTTGGCACCCCAAAACAAACTGTAGTAATTCTCATCGGGAGAACCTCCCTCAGCTGCTCCCGGCTGCTTAAAATATTTTTTCCGATACTTTGCCGCTGGAACAAGAGTACTTAAAAATCCAGCCTCTCCATCGTGATTTCCCAATGTCCAGTATATGGGGGTTGTCGGAGACAGTGCGGAAAAAACTTTCCTTGTGGCTATACGAAACATCTTTTCATAGGCATCATTCTCTTCAGCCGTCACTTCATGCTGATTCTTGAGTCCTAGCCCTTCCCACTTATGCCCGAATCCCCCCATATGATCGCCTAAATCCACAATAAAATCAGGGCTTTCATGGAGGTAGATATGATGAATCAAACTCGCCATACAGTAAGCATTCATCAGATGACGCTCTTGTCCTAGTGGGATGAAATTGGGATTTGCTAAAATTTTTTTCAGGAAATAGTTTGTCGCCTCTCCAGTCATTCTCAGATGCCGGAGCGTTTCATCCTGAAGAGGATTGTCCGGACTATCCGCATCGTCTGGGATATGATCATCTCCAATGAAGATCACCTCAATCTGCTTATCATCCAGGGAGACACCAGGAGTTTTAACCATCCGTTCCGGGGTTGATTTCCAGCTCCCTTCCTGTGTGTCCTTGTATTCAATTCGATACGTAAAAAAAGGATCACGGTTGATATTGTGAAACGGGATGTCCAAACTGTCACGAACACCATAATAGCTGAAAACCTTGTCCTGTAAAATCCGGATTCGGTCCTCATGCTCGATATACATTTTAATATCCAGGCTCTTTCCTTCTTTTGGAATAATATTGACATTGGCATGTTCAGGGGTGAGAAAAACAACCCTTTCCGAGGCTTCGAAATAGTTAGAATCGTATGGAAAAGGGTATTCATGATCGGGCAAGCTGCTCTGATTCAAATTCTTCCTGCGCGGCCCAAGGGGATCAAACACAGAACCATCTAGTGCCGAAAATGCTCCGATCACTCCGGCCCGTTTAAGAAATTCTCTTCTGGATATCAATGCCAATTCCGTTTCTCTTTCATCTTAGGAGCATCATAAATCAACTGTTTAAATATTTCAATTTATCCTATCCAATAAGACAAAAGGATTCTAGGGTTCAAGGGTTCAAGGGGTCAAGGGTTCGAGTGAAAGGATTAAGAAGAATAAGAAAGGATTCGAGGATCCTGCCAACTCTTTTGGAGATGATCTTTTAAGTATTAAGCATGTGAATGGCTTCACCATTTGCCTTGAGCGCAGCCTCCATCACGGCTTCGGAAAGCGTTGGATGAATATGGACCACGGAAGAAAGGTCGGACAGTTTGAGCCCGTTTTGAATGGCCAGTGTGACTTCCATGATAATTTCACTGGCATGTGGGGAAAGAATTTGTGCGCCTACTATCCGTTCCTCGGAATCACTCAAAATTTTAACCATTCCATCTGGTTTACTCATTGTCAGAGCCCTGCTGTTTGCCTGGAGAGTAAAAAGCCCGGTAAAGACAGAGAGACCTTTTTCTTTGGCTTCCGTCTCAGTGATTCCAACATAGGCAAATTCAGGCTCGGTAAACACGGCAGAAGGCAGAGCGCTGTAATTCATTGCTCTAGTTTTTCCACAAGCATTTTCAACAGCAATGATGCCTTCATGGGATGCTTTGTGAGCCAGCAGCTTCCCTCCAATAAGATCCCCGATGGCATAAATTCCAGGAATCCCTGTTTCAAGATTGTGATCGACCTTTAAAAATCCATGTGGATCAAATTCCAGCCGTGCATCTTTCCCCTTAAGTTCTGCAGAATTCGGAGTTCTTCCTGTCGCGAGAAGTATTTTGTCAGCCTCAAAGTCAAACCGGGACAATGTCTTCAGATTTATCCCTTCCAATACAACCGCCCCATTTTTCAAATCACACTTCTCAATTTTCATTTGCGTATGTATTTTTAGTCCCTGGGCCTTTAAAAGCCTTTCCATCCGAACTGCCATATCCCGATCGATACCCGGAAACACATTTTTCGTGAGTTCCAGGATGGTCACATCACACCCCATTCGATGGAAAATTGTCCCCATTTCCAATCCGATAGCCCCAGCTCCGACTATCAGCAGACGATCCGGCAGCTTGTTCAATTCAAGGGCGTCCTTGCTGGTGATAATTTTTTCCCCATTTGGCTGGAGGAAGGGTAAACTGGCTGACTCACTCCCAGTAGCCAGAATAATTTTATCCGGGAAAATTTTTGTGTCTTCCTTGGATTGGACAATTAACTCCCTCTCAGATTTAAGCCTGGCCTCACCACGGATGATCTTGACACCGTTTTTCTTTAAGAGGAATTCAATGCCCTTGACAAGTTTTTTGACCTTCTCTCGTTTTCCTTCCTGAACCCTGGTCCAATTCAATTTCAGATTCTCGAGGGGCCCATCTATATTTGTATTGTCCTTGAGCTCCCTGAGCATTTGAGTTTGATGGAGAAGATATTTTGTAGGAATACATCCCCGGTTCATGCAAGTCCCGCCGATTAGATCTTTTTCAATAAGCAAGACTTTTTTCTTGAGCTGAGCACCGCGAAGGGCTGCGACATAACCACCAGGTCCGCCTCCTAAAATTGCAATATCACATTTTTCGTCCATTGTTCCCTACTCTCCTTAATAACCTGAACTATTCATAAAACGCGAATAATCCAGTTAGTGCCGTATTATATCCTTTCCCACATATATAGAAAAGTCCCCATTTAAATCTCTTCAGAACGCATCCCCATCTCCATGATTTAAAGAACGAGTTCTGTAAAGTGATAAGAAATCACGCGTAGTTTTCCCCAGCGTGGAAAACTCGCTCGATTCCGTTCCTCGCTCTCATCTCCTCAAAAGGAGATGAACCATGCCCGCTCGTCCTCCATACGAATTTCTATATCATCTTCCCAGAACTCTAAATAAAATCACGGAAATAGGGATGCGCTCCTTGCGTAACACCTGCAGTTTAGTCGGATGGACGTCGTATCTCTGTCTCCATCCGCATTCATATGTGATGGAGGCAGAATGCGTAAGGGTTCCGACCGACTCTAAATAAAATCACGGAAATGTGAAAAGCTCACTGTTTTCCTTTATTTCTTGACAGGCCAAAGTAAAAAAGTCATAAATAATAGGACTGACCTTAATTTTTAGGAGTAAAAGTCTGAGAAGCATTTTCTATAAAATATTTCATGTTTTTGTTCTGCTTCTCTTTT
>JAUWVG010000145.1 GCA_030617525.1 Candidatus Aminicenantota bacterium
TCAATTGAAACTTATCCGGCATTGTGTTAATTTTAATAAGTAGGTGCACAGATGAAAAAGACTTTCCTTCTGCACATGATCCTCATTTTTTGTGTCTGCCCCCTCCTCTGCCAGAAGGATAATCTTTCCCGGGAACACAAAGATTGGCTCGATACCGTTTCGCCGATCATCACCAAAACCGAAAGGGACATCTTCCTGATGCTCAAGCCAGAGGAAAGGACTCGCTTTATCCAAATTTTCTGGAAACAGCGGGACCCCATGCCCGATACCCCTGAAAATGAGTTTTATGAGGAGTATATGAAAAGGGTCATTTTTTCCGATTTCAATTTCGGCCGTCAAAGCTCAAGAAGGGGAATTCAAACAGAGAGAGGGTATTATTATCTCCTTCTGGGTCCTCCTATCTCAAGGACGATCTACGACACCGTTTCCCAGGTCATCCCTCTGGAGTTATGGCACTACAAAGGGGAGGAGCAATTCGGTCTCCCTCCTTTCTTTTATCTTATTTTTTACCAGCCTCAGGGAATTGGGGAATATCGCCTCTATTATCCAGGTGAGGGGCCCGATAAACTTGTCTCCCCCCAGTATGCGAAGAATGCGCTCAATCGCGAACAAGCCTTCACCATCATAAGAGGGATTTCCGCTGAACTGGCAAATGCTTCGCTCAGCTATCTTCCTGGAGAGGGGCACCGCAACATGGCGACGATCTCCTCCTCGAATATGATACTATCCAATGTACATTCTCTAGCAGAGAAGAAGTTTCCGGATGCCTATGCACGCACCTATCTCTCCTACAAAGATTATGTCGAGACAGAGTACTCTCACAATTTCTTCCAGAGTAATTTTTTAATCAAGGTTTTCGACAATTTCAACCAGTCATTTATTCACTGGGCCATTGAGCCGAAGAAGGTGAATTTCGGGTTTTATGAAAACAGATATTATGCTGTCTTCCAAATCATTCTCAAGCTTGAGGATATGTTGGGAAATCCTGTTTTTGAGAAAACAGATGATATGACTCTGCGCATCACGCCAGAGCAGTACAAGACACACGAGCGTCAGCTCTTCGCCATTCAGGATGTGCTCCCCATTATTCCGGGGAATTACAAGTTGTTTTTTCTTCTCCAGAATAAGACAGCCAAAGATTTTACATCCTTCCAGACCGAAATATTAATTCCGGAAAAGACAAGCGATCCTTATCTCAGTAACCTCCTTCTCTACCATAACCAGAGGGAACTCACACAAAGCCGCACAAACAGTTTCAAAGCTTTTTCCTTTGGGGGAAGTCAGTTTACAGTCAATACGGAGAACAATTTCAATATCCAGGAGGATATGGGTATTTACTGCCAGCTCCATAATTTCACTGTAATGGCTGGAACAGGTGGTTCAACCGTTCTTCTTGAAATTTTTTCGGTAAATTCAATGTCTCCTGTTTTGAGTCAGAGAAAACCACTGGAGGATATCTTTGATTCAAAGATTGGGGGGATAAACATTAGCCCCATCTCTCTCAGTCCTCTCGATCCTGGTTACTACCGTGCAGAAGTATCCATCCTGGATGACAGCGGCCAGAAATCCCTCACCGGAAGAGAAAATTTTATCCTCTTAGCCCGTCCCTATCCTGTGTTACCCTGGGCCTATACCAAACAGTACAGGGCTTTCCCTGAATCCGGTCAGCTCATGACCCTTGCGACGCAGTGTTTCATGACCCAAAAATATGAGCAGGCCCATTCCTACCTCGAACAGGCCATGAAGCTGAAAGATGAGCCGTCTACACGGCTTCTCCTGGCCAAAGTGCTGTACGCTTCCCACAGGTACCAGGATTCTGTGAACATCGTCTCCCCCGTCTACGAGTCTGTGGAGCAGAGAGAATCGGGCAAGCTTCTCGCAGCAAACTATGCGGCTCTTAAGGAATGGAATACGGCTCTCACCTATCTGGAAAAGCTACTGGCGAAAGCCACAGAGATAAGTGTTTTAAACCTCGCTGCGGAGTGTTACCTTAACCTCGATCAACCGGAGAGAGCATTGCCCCTCCTTCGGGAATCTCTGGAACTCAATCCTGCCCAGCCATCCATAAAAGACCTTGAAGAACAAACTCAAAAACAGATAAAAATTAAGAGTTAGCCAATTCATTGAGGCTAATCAAATCATTTATTGGATCGAACATAAGACAAAGAGAAAGGGTAAGGAGCAAGGCAAAATGAGAAAAATTGTTATTTTCCTGCTTTTAATTTGCATCTTGACTGTGTATGGATGGTCACAACACGGAAAGATTATAGGGACCGTTACAGACAAAGAAGGGAATCCTCAAGAGAAAGTCACGGTGACTATTGTTTCCGTAAAATCCTCTGCAAAAAAAATTGAAGTCCAGACGAATAAGGAGGGAAAATTCTCTCAAATAGGACTCTGGCCCGATTACTACCATGTGACTTTTAAAAAGTCGGGTTTTATGCCTATCTCCCGAGAAATCCGTGTGCGGATCGCCTCTCCAACCGAAATGGAGATCATTCTGGACAAAGCTCAGGATATGATGGAGAGGAACTTGTCCGCAGCGGACAAGCTTTTCCTCAAGGGGAATAACCTATACGCGGAACAAAAATACGATGAAGCCGTCCTTGCTTACAATGAGGCTCTTGAACTCAGTCAATCGCAATGGGGATATTACTTTAACCTTGGCCTGGCTTACAAAAAATCAGAGAAAAAAGAGGACGCCATCGCGACATTCCAAAAGGCACTGGAGATGAATCCCGAAAGCTACAGCATAAACAAAGAGCTGGGACAACTCTTAGCTTTAGAGGACAATTACGAAGACGCCAAAAAGTACTACGCAAAGGCCACAGAAATCAGTGAAGACGACCCGGACGCATTCTATAATCTGGGAGTTTGTCTGACCAACCTGGGTGATCAAGAAGGAGCATTAGCAGCTTTTCTCAAGACGATCGAGTTCAAAGAGGACTACGCCGATGCGTATTACCAAATAGGCACTCTGTATATCAATCAAAACAATGTGGAAAAAGCCGTCAATAATTTAGAAAAATTTCTCGAACTTGCTCCTGAACACGAGAAGGCGAATGTGACAAAACAGCTCCTTGATTATCTCAAAAAGTGACAGACATAAAGAAAACAGGAAAGGAAAAATGAAGAAAAAGCCTATTGTTTTTATTCTTGCACTTGTGTGTCTCTTGGTTATTCCCGGTTCAGCAAAAAAGGAGGATTTTTCGAAAAATTGGATTAAAGGTGTTGAGCTTATTATTACCGATACCGAAAAAACTGAGTTCGAAAAACTGAAAAAGGATAAGGAAAGAGAAGCATTTATCCAGCTCTTCTGGGCAAAAAGAGATCCAACCCCTCGAACAGAACACAATGAGTTCAAAGAAGAGCATTACCGACGTTTGGAGTATGTCGAAGAGAATTTTATTTATGGTTACAACAAGGGAGTCCAAACCGACCAAGGGAAGGTATATGTTCGTCTCGGCAATCCGTTAAAGGTGTTCCACCAAGGTGCGAACACTGAAGTATGGGTTTACCCCACACCCTCCTGGATCGAATATCCAAAAGAAACCTTCAATCTCGTGTTTGGCAATGATGGCACTGGATTTGTTTTAGACCGCACGAGAACGGAAGCAAGGCTTATTCAAGCATTGTATTCTTTCCCCGAGGCAGTTTTGCTCTATCCGGATATAACCGCTGTTCCTGAGTATAAACAAATCAAGGCCTTTTCTCCTGATTCCTTCGAAGGGAAACTTATCCAGCAGGTGGAATCTTTAGGAGAGAATGTCATTCAGATTCCTTTTGAACACAGAGTCCTCTTCACAAAAGCAGAGAATTTGAGCAGCTACCTCACTTTCCTCTTCAAGATCGAACCTCAAACGAAGATTCCCGATAAGCTGACTATCTTCGGCCGGTTGAAATCAGAGACCTATTCCATGGATTTTCGCAGAGAAAAAGAGCTCACAACGGAAAATGATTATATTTTTTCACAAGTGGGAATGCCCGTTCTACCCGGAGAATACGAGCTCTTTATCGGGCTCAGCACCAAAGATGAAAAAACCTATTCTCTAAAAAAAGGAAAAATACGTATCCCCAATTTCTGGACGAGGGGATTTGCGATCTCCTCTCTGATTGCTTCGCCAGAAGTCAAGGCAAGAGAATCATTCAGGGAGAAAGAGTTCAATATTTTCTCAGTGGGCAGTTACTCTCTGTCTCCGCGTTTTAGCCAGGAATACACAAAAGAGCAGGCTTTGAACATCTTCTACTACATTTATAACTTTGTCATCGATTCTGACCAGAATTGTTCGCTTCTTGTAGAATTCGAAATTCATTTTGGAGAACAGGTGTTCAAACTCAATCCTCAAAAAGTCCAGAAAAAATTGGAGGGCGCCATGCTTCTGGAAGGAACACAAATTCCTCTGGCAGCCCTTCCTGAGTCGGGAGAATATACCTTTGTGATAAAAATAACCGACGAAGTCACCAACAATTCAGCCAGTCAGAGAATGACTTTCACTGTGCTCTAATGTCCGTGACTCTGTAACATCATGAGAAAAATATATACACGCATTTTCCTTTCTTTTCTACTCACTTCCTGTGTTCTCTTCGCAGTCAACGACCGGGTTAAGTCGTCTCAGGCTGAAGAACATGAGGTCATAGTACGGTTGGTCTTAGTGGATGTTGTGGCCACAGATAAAGAAGGAAATTTTATCTCAGATCTTAAAAAAGAGGACTTTGAAGTCTATGAGAATGGAAAGAGAATGCCGATAAATTCTTTTGAGCTCATCTTGTTTGAAAAAGAAAACGTTCTCGAAGAAGAAAAACAAATCTCAAAATCCGGTCAAAGATTTGTGAGGAAAAAACGTTTTATCGTCATCTTTGATTCTATAAACACCATAAAAAGAATGATCGACCGCAATAAACTATCGATACTGGAAAATCTAATTTCCTTGATTGAACAAGGGCGGGAAATCATGGTCTTTGAATTGAGCGAAAAGGAGGGGATGAAAATCCTTCAACCCTTCACATCCGAAGAGAGACTCATTGCCCAGGCTGTTGACAAGGCTTCGGGAAGCATCTGGGTTGAAAAATCAGCGGACGCTCTGTCTGTACCGAGTATACTCTCCCAAGCTGATCCAGGTCTTGAAGCAAGAGGAGCCGGATTTGATCTCGGAAAATTCCAGAAGACTCAGCAACACATGTACGAGTTTCAATCACGCAATAGGTTCGCAAAATCGATCAATAGCTTCCTCGCTGTCATGAATGTTATCAAAGACTATCCAGGAAGAAAGTCTGTACTCCTTATCAGTGGGGGATTTCCGGCTCTGTCATTCGAGCGAATTTATGCAGGCGATGGCATTGAGTCTACCCTCCCAATGGCACAGGTCTCAGCGGCCAAGATTTTGGACCCCTTCAAAGTACTCCAAAAAACAAAGAGCAGGGATGGGGACCAAATCTTAAATGACCTGATCCAGTTTGCCAACAGTCACAACATTACCTTTTACACCATGGATCCGGATAATTATCTGAGATATGTGCTCCCAGATATTGCATATGACAATTTCCCGAGAAAAATGCACAGCCTGGACTCAACTGTAGTTGACAATATCGCAGAGATAAAGAAAAACGAACAATCCAACTTAAAGTATATCGCAAAAGATACAGGAGGGACTTACCTTCTCGGAGAGAAAAAGTTTGATAATTTCAAGAAAGTTGTGAGCAGAGATTTGGGGAATTATTATGAATTGAGCTATTCCCCCAAAAAAAAGAAAGCGGACGGTAAATACCACAAAATCACTGTCAAGGCTAAAAGACCCGGAATTGACATAAGTTTTCGCAAAGGATACTTTGATTACACAGATGCGCAAAAGGAGTCACTCCTCTTTGCTTCAGCCGCTTATAATCCATCCATATTTAAAGAAATTCCCTTTGAGGCCAGAGCAAACACCTTTGTCAAAGGCAAAGATAAATATATCCTCTGGTTCAACGTGGCTCTTCCCATGAAAAAAATCATCACCGAAGATTCTGATTGGGGCAAGTCAAAGATTTTAAAATTAGGGATTTGGATCGATGAAACCGGCGGGGGAAGCTCATTGAAAAGCGAAATGGCCATCCCCATCGTCCTGACGCCGAATTTGCTCGAAAGGCTAAAAAGAGTTCAATTTTTCGGGTTCAACTGTAGCTCAGATGAGGTGAAGCTCAAGAAAAATAAGTACAAACTGATTTTTGCTCTTTATGATGAAGCAGAATCCAAGATTGGGACTGTGGAACAGGATTTGGTAATTCCGAATGTTTTAGCTCTGTCTGAATCTCAAGTATTAACTGCAGTTTTTGGAAACTTGGTACAATCCTCAAAAGGAGGCCACTTTAAACTATCAAAAAAGGATGGATCGCTTCAGTTGAAGGGACACAAATTCTATCCTATGGGATCGAACATGTTCAGACCAAGAAAGGATATC
>JAUWVG010000438.1 GCA_030617525.1 Candidatus Aminicenantota bacterium
CTTTTGAAGCAAATTCAATACCAAGACGCTATTGCCGAATATGAAAAAGTGATAAGCCTGATCCCGGACAGCGATATCGCTCGCGATGCAAGATATTGGATCGGTCAATCTTACTTCAAGATGGGGAAACACGATGAAGCATTGTCTGTCTTTGAAAAACTTATCCAGGATTATCCTGACAGCGCGATAGCTCCAGTCACCCATTTGATGTCCTCTCGAGTCCAGTAGGAAAAAGAAAACAAAAAGATAAGAGCGAAAAGTGAAATATCCTTGGATGAAAAGGTCATCACTGACTCCCTAACAGGCGTGAAGTATACTAAAATCTGGGCACTTGCAGGTAAAAAGGCTGTTGCCGAAATGGGAGGGTTTAACATCTCGGCTAATGGCAAGTTCTTGCTAAATGAAAATCTTGTGATTCCCGTCAAAGACGGAGATCCTTTTAATCTTGTAGATATGGATGCTTGGCGAGGCAACTTCTCTCCTGATTGCAAAAAAGCAGCTTTTTACTCAGATAATGCCATTTGGATTGTACCTGTTTCTCAGGAAACAGGACGGCCGACCGGCCCCTCTAAAAAGCTCCTCGACATGAAATTCACGTGGCAGGGACCTGTTGAATGGTCACCAGACTCAGAAAAAATCGTTTTCGGGAGTAGATTCGAAGAAAACCAAGGCGACATATGGACCATGTCAGTCAAAGATGGAACACTGACACAGCTTACAGATGATCCTATCTTGGAGGGTCGTCCCATATGGTCACCAGATGGCAAAACTATCACCTTCAGCAAAGGCGCTGAGTTATGGGCAGTCTCCTCAGAAGGAGGAAAGCCGCAGAAGATCATTGACATTGGTCGTCCAGCTTCCTGGTCACCAGACAGCAAATGGATTGTTTTCACAACTCCGGGCATTAAATTCCATCTCTTCAATCTTGCCGACAAACGCATGATTGATATAAATCCGCCTGATGGGGTTGGACGTTTTTTTTCCTGGTCGGCGGATGGAAAAAAGATGCTTTTTTATCGTTCGTCCTACGACTACTCATGTCTTCTTAAAGTCGTTTCAACCTCTGGGGGGCCTTCTTTTGAGCTTGGAAGAGAACTCAAGCTTTGGCCGTATGAACACTATTGGACTCCTGATAGCAAGATGATCATCACAACAGGGGGGCATCCGATCGAAATACAATATAGATACGATCTTGACTTCTGGATGATCCCAATCTCAGGAGGAGAGGGAAGATCGATAGATCTTGATGTTTCAGGTGTGAGTAAACCTCAACCTCGTGCTCTATCGTACAACGGCAAGAGGCTTCTGCTGTTCGAGAACCAGGGTGAGGTTAAAGAGGATCTTTATGTGGCACCAGTTTCACTAAAAGATGCGCGACTTACCGGGCCTGCTGTTATGGTTTTTAAAGGACGGGATAAAAAACCTGTTGGCTACGGAAGAAGGGACGAATGGACTTGGTCTCCTGATGGGAAAAAACTTGCGGTGGTCCATGGAGGAGATATCTGGATCACATCTGCCGATAAGGGAAATCCGGTCCGTATCACAAATAAATCAGAAACCGAAACTTGGCCGGTGTGGTCTCCAGATGGAAAAAAAATCGCCTACATCGAGAATCTTGAAGGCAATAAAGCAGAAGAAAGAAAGCAAGTCTTATATGTAATCCCCATTACAGGCGGGAATGCAAAGAAAATTGCAGACATTTCTTCTAAGGAGGAATTTGACTGGTCTCCTGATGGAAAAGAGCTGGCAGTTATTTCCGATGGGAAGATTTCGGTTTTTCCTATTTCCGGCGGCAAATCCCGGGAGATTATTGATCTTGACAAATTTCAAATAAGTGAGAGATTCAATCTTAGCTGGCTGCCGGACGGGAAACACTTTGCTATTTTTGGAATGAAAGATAAAAGGGATACTTCCAATAGGATCTACTTGATCTCTGAAAAAGGAGACGAAGTTACAGAGCTTGCCGCAGATGACAATGGCTGGAAAGATTGGCTCTATCCCTCACCTGATGGAAAATGGATTTCCTATGATTCTGAAGGAACTATCAAGGTGCGTTCCGAAAGTTCACTCTGGGAAGTTGATTTTGAGGAGTTTATAAAAAAAGAAAAAGAGTAGAAGAACCTTTCCTAGAGAAAGGAAAAGGGGAGAGACATCTTTTGCCATCCCAAATATAAGCACCCAATATATAGAATATAAATATAATAAAATATACAAACTTCAGCGCTAATGAGAATAGACAGGTGTTATTCCATTCCCCTCCGTGTAGAAAGAGAGGTGATAGCTTTCATCCGTACGTAAATAGCTTCTGTTATTGTTCTTAAACAGATCGATCACTTTCTGATGCGGATGGGGATGGGGAGTCACATGACTGCTTATTCCGAGCCATGCCTCTGAAGGACAGCCATTCAGCCAAGCAGGATTTTGTCCGTCAAACGTTCCGTTAACCGATCCGTGATGAGGCACCTTGAAGAACTTTGTATCAGCGGGAATATTGCCCTGGATTTGCCTCCACACCTTTTTCTCGGCATCACCATTCAAGATTAGAGAGTCATTTCCCAGCCTCAGCCGCATGACAACTGAGTTGTTGTTTTCAGTATCCGTCAGTGGCGGATCGCCGTGCCTTGGCCACAAGAAAGTGATCACAGCATCGCCAAGGGCAATGGCGTCCGTATCATCCACAGACTGGAAATGGCCTACATTGGTTGATCTTGCGGAAAAACGGAGAAGCTCCGCGCAAATTCCAGGGTCATGAAACCTGGGATACAGGAAGTTCCTTGTCCCGAACTTCTGCATGATGGCTTTCAAGCCTCGGCCATGGTCAGTATGGGAATGAGAGAGCATGACAAATTCAAAAAAAGGTTTATTTTGCGCCTCAACTTTCCTGCCCATCTTTTCAAAATATCTCCTCAAAAAAATATATGAGGAGCGCATCTCGGCATTGTCGTTGGAGTCCACAAGAGCAAATTGTTTGATTCCATGACTATCCACTGACTCGATCAAAATGGAATCTCCCCATCCGACATCTATCAATGTTACAGTCAAACGGCTCATTTTATTCCTCCTTATAGTTCTTCGAAGGATTTCAGCTTGACATCGT
>JAUWVG010000289.1 GCA_030617525.1 Candidatus Aminicenantota bacterium
CAGCATATCAAGCGCTTTTTGGCTGGCCTGGAATTTGATTATTTCTCTATCCCCTAAAAAGAGATTTTTTTTCACTTCAAAATGATTCTTTCCAGCCAAAGCCGTATAGACAAGGCCGACAGGCTTGTCCACTGTGCCTCCTCCGGGTCCGGCAATTCCGGTTATAGCCAGCCCATAATCGGCGGAACTTCTCTTTCTTATGCCATTTGCCATTGCGCATGCAACCTCAGAACTGACGGCTCCATACTTGTCTAAAAGATCCTGAGGGACATGGAGAAGACTGCTCTTTTGGTTGTTATGATAGGCCACAATGCTCAAGAGAAAATAGTCAGAGCTGCCTGGAACATTAGTCAAACGGTGGCCCAGATACCCTCCTGTGCAGGATTCAGCAGCGGCTACGGTTTTTTGTCTCTGCCGCAGCATGTTTCCAACAATTTCTTCAAGGTCTTCACCTGAAGCAGAGAACACTTTCTCTCCGAGCCTGTTGATTAAGGTGCTGCTCAACGCCTTCATTTTCTTTTCTGCCTGAGCAGAATCTTTTTGAGATTGACAGAGGAGATGGATTTCGATCTGTCCTGGATGGGCAAGGGTGCTGAGCCTTAATTCCTTGTCTTTGGGGTAATCATTTTGGATGAGTGATTCAACCTTTGATTCTGTCAATCCAGTAATTTTCAGGGTTTTTCGGACGGAATAAATTCGCTGAAATTTCAACAATTTTGGCCACACATAAAAGTCAAACATTGGCTTCAACTCTGTCGGAGGGCCGGGGAGAGCGGAGATGATGTTTGAGGGAGTCTCCATCCAGATTCCCGGGGCGGTTCCTCTTTGATTGTCGAGCAGGTCTGATCCTTCAATCACATATGCCTGTTTTTTATTTACTGAGGGCATGGGTATCCCGCGGTGTTGAAATCTCTTGTGGATTTGTTCAAATACGTCTTTCCGAAATAAAAGCTTTCGTTTGAGAACAGAGGACAGCGCTTCCCGCGTCCGGTCGTCGTTTGTTGGCCCGAGGCCTCCCATTATAAGAACGATTTGTGCTCGGGCTAGGCTGTTGTGTATGGCCAGTTTGAGATCGTCCCAGTCGTCTCCGACAGTGGTCTTGAAGTTGGCTTCTAATCCCAAATCATTCAACCGCCCGATCAGATAGAGAGAATTGGTGTCTAAAAAAAAAGGAGAAAGGAGTTCAGACCCTACCGCGATGATTTCAATTTTAGGAATGGAACTCGATTTCATTTCAAAAGAAGATATAGATGTACAATTATGCCTGAATAGATGGCCGCCATGATGTCGTCAGTCATAATACCCCATCCTTTGGGAAACTTTTCTATCTGTTTTATTGGAAAAGGTTTTGCAATATCGAAAAGACGGAAAATAAAAAAACTTATCAGTAAAAGAGACCATGTCGGATTCAGCCGAAAAAGGACGAGGAGCTGCCCTGCGACTTCGTCGATTACGATTTCGTGGGGATCCTTCTTTTTTAGGACCCTAGAATGGACAGAAGAACAAACGACTCCCAAAATATAGACGACCAAGATGAGCAGGAGATAATACGCCCAGTGAAGCCTGTATAGAAAAAACTTGTACATCAGTACAACTATAAAGCTTGTGAGAGTTCCCTGTCCGATTGGAAAATATCCAACACCAAAAAAAGTAGACGATAATTTTGAAAAAAATTTCATGTTTTAAAAACTCCATATAGATCATATATATCCCGGCTGTTGATTTCAACTTTTTGAATGGAATTGATCTTGTCGGGATCTTTTTTTTGAGAATCTATAAATACCACTCCATCCACTTCCGGAGCTTGAAATTGTGTCCGTCCGAGAAGAACCGAGTTGTCCTGCTCCAAGTGTCCTTCAACTAGAACATCCAGACTGTGGTTGAGATATTTTCCGTTGATAAGATAAGAAATTTCAGTTTGGATATACATAAGCCTGTCTCTTCGGCGCTCTTTTTCATTTGTTGCTACAGGATCGCCCAAAGCAAAACTTTTCGTGCCTTGTTCAAGAGAATAAGTGAAGACTCCGAGATGGTTGAATTGGGCTTTTCGGACAAAGTGTTCAAGATTTTCAAATTCTTTCTGGCTTTCTCCAGGAAAACCTACAATTAGAGAGGTCCTGATGGCCACATCTGGAAGCTTATTACGGATTTTTCGAATCAACTCGAGTGCTTGGTCTCCATCCAACCCTCTTCTCATGTGCTTTATGATTCCAGAGTCGGAATGTTGAAAGGGGATATCAAGATAGGAACAGATTTTGTTGTCCTGCATGATTTCTAGAAGTCGACTTGTCACTTCTTCAGGGTAACCGTAAAGGATACGAATCCAAGTGATGGGCTTAATCTTTACTAATTTTTCCAGCAGCAGTGAGAGGCCGTCAGTGAGATAAAGATCACGACCATAATATGTCGAATCCTGGGAGATCAAGTTGATTTCCTTCACTCCCTTTGCTGCCAGTCTTTCCACCTCCAAAACGATGGAAGAGATAGGACGGGAGCGGTAGGGGCCCTTGATAAGAGGAATTGTACAGAAGGAACAGGAATGTGAACATCCTTCTGATATTTTCACGTAGGCCCATCCCGCCGGAGTTGATTGAAAGCGGGGGGAGAGATGATCATAAAGAAAACTTCTGGCCGCCTTTTTATGTGTTTTTCCTTCAACCACTTGAACAATTTTGTCGAAATCATTCACACCGATCCAGCCATCAATACCTGGGAACTTGTCTACAAGTTCTGCCGAGTTTTTCTCCATGTAACATCCTGTAACAATAACCTTGATGTGTTCTTTTCTTTTCTTCAGGTCGAGGGCCATTTGGATAGAATCTAACGCTTCATTTTTTGCCGGTTGGATAAATCCGCATGTATTGATGATGATGATATCGGCATCCTCAGGTTGGCTGACAAAGGAATATCTGCTATCAGCAAGGTATCCCAGCATGACTTCACTATCGACGAGATTTTTTGCACATCCCAAACTGATCAATGCGATATTTTTCATTGAATCTAGGCTCTTTTGAGAATTAAATATTTGGCTTTGGACCTTGCTGTGTCCATGTTAAAGGAGTTAGGGATAGATTTTGTACAATAAACGTGGGAAGGGGATAGTTTCTCTGATATGCTGAATTTTGCAGATCCAAGAGAGCACCCTTTCCACACCAAGGCCGAATCCCGAATGGGGGACAGATCCGTATCGTCTTAAATCCAGATACCATTTGTAGTCTTCCCGAGGGAGATTGTGTTCTTTGATCCTTTGTTCGAGGAGTTTGGGATCATGAATCCTCTGCCCTCCTCCAATAAGTTCACCGTATCCTTCAGAGGCCATGACATCGACGCCAAGGACGGTGTCGGGCCGCTTTTCGTCAGGCTGCATATAAAACGCTTTGATGGCTGCTGGGAAGTGTGTGATACAGACAGGACTGTCGAAGATTTCAGGAAGGATCGATTCTTCGGGTGCACTCAAATCCATGCCCCATTCAATTTTAGATCCTTTTTCTTGGAGCTTTGGGAGGAGGTCTTCGTAGGTGACCCTTGGAAATGGTTTTTGAATTGTCTCCAATGGAAGAGTGTCTCTCTCGAGCACATCCAGATCATTTTTATTCCGTTCCAATACTCTCTCTAAAATGAAAAGAATGAGATCTTGGCTCAAATCTATGATATCTTCAAGAGTAGCAAAAGCCACTTCAGGTTCCACCATCCAGAATTCGATCAGGTGTTTCCTGGTCTTTGATTTTTCCGCGCGAAATGTGGGCCCAAAACAGTACACCTTGCCGAAGGCCATCGCGGTTGCTTCGTTATAAAGTTGGCCGCTCTGGCTGAGGTAAGCCTTTTGATCGAAGTACTCGGTCTCAAAAAGCGTGGTAGTGCCTTCACATGCGCTGGGTGTGAGAATAGGTGTATCCATGAGCCGGAATCGTCGTCCATCGAAAAAATCACGAATCGCACGTATGACTTCCACGCGGATTTGGAGGACGGCGTTTTGTTTCTGAGACCGAAGCCAGAGATGCCGGTGCTCCATAAGAAAAGAAATGCCGTGCTCTTTGGGTGTGATAGGGTATTCTTCGGCGATTTGAAGAATTTCTATATCAGATATACTCAGTTCATATCCACCAGGGGCTCTTTTATCCTCTCGGACTGTTCCCCTGACTAACAGAGACGATTCTTGTGTGAGTTCATCGAATTTATCAAAAAGAGATTTGTTTGCTTCGGGATCAAAAAGTGTTCCCTGGATAAGTCCCGTTCCATCACGGACGAGCAGAAACCTAATCTTCCCACTGGATCTTTTGTTGTACAGCCATCCTCTGATTTCGACCTCTTGGTCTTTAAAAGAGGCAATATCTTCGACGTATACCCATTTCATAATGCCCAGATTATAAAGAATAACTCCTGCAAAATCAATTTTCTTGCC
>JAUWVG010000030.1 GCA_030617525.1 Candidatus Aminicenantota bacterium
TAGGAAAAGCGGCTCTGAGTCAGGATAAAATTCTCCGGAATTATGGCCTGAAGGAGGCTACACTCAAGGACTACGACATGCTTTCAACAAAGATGAAGGATCTTCTTCTTTTTTACTCCAACGGAGTCAATGCATGGATGAAAACACAGAAGTACCGTTGGCCTCCTGAATATATTCTTTTACGCTGTCGACCGGAGCCATGGACTCCTCTTGATTCTTTGGCAGTTAAACAAGTCATGGCCCTTCTGCTCTGTGTGGATCATGCAAGTGAGGCCGTGAGAGGAAATCTGGTTCAGCGTGTTGGAAGCGAAAAAGCACTGGAGATATTGGAAGAGGAGATTGTTTCACTCCCCCCGGAATTGAAAAATCTGTCACAGATCGAAATTAAAAAGTCTCCTGCATTTCAGGGCAGTAACAATTGGGTGATTTCTGGAGGCAAAACGGACTCAAAGAAACCACTTCTAGCCAACGACCCTCATCTTGAAATCAGTGTTCCCCCCATCTGGCTTGAAATCCATTTGAAGTGTCTAACGATTGATGTAACAGGTGTTTCTCTGCCGGGAGTGCCTTTTGTTATCATTGGACATAATGACTCCATTGCATGGGGGATAACCAATTCCGCTGCCGATGTACAAGATCTTTATATCGAAAGATTGAACGATTCGAAAGACATGTATCTGGATGTGGATGGTTGGAAACCCCTGCTGAAAAGGGAAGAACACATAAAGATCAAAGGAAAGAAAGAACCGGAAAAGTTTGAAGTGTTGTGGACGTCTCGAGGTCCGATTGTAACTCCACAAATTATTGAAAGCGAGATGGTTTTTTCAATGAGGTGGGTCATATATGAAGGGGGGCAAACTGCCGAAGCATTTTATCTAATCAATAAAGCACAAACCTGGGAAGATTTCTCAAATGCCCTCAAGCTCATGGATGCTCCTTCTCAAAATTTTGTCTACGGTGATAGAGAGGGGAATATTGGATATTACCTGAGCGGGAAGATTCCTTTAAGAGAAAAAGAGTCCGCTCTTTTTCCCTATCCAGCATGGAAAGAGGAAGGGAAGTGGCAGGGATTCCTTGCGGAAGAGAACAAACCCATCGTCTTTAATCCTCAAGAGCAAACCATTGTGACAGCCAATCAAAATATTACTCCAAAAGATTATCCTTTTTATATCAGCGTGGATTGGGATGCGCCATTTAGGGCAGATAGAGTGAAAGAACTTCTGGAGCAGAGAGAATCTCATAACGTTGAGTCCCTCATGAAAATCCAAAACGACATTTTTAACAAAAAAGCGGAACTTTTTCTGTCTTTTCTCCGGGAAATCGAGAGTGTGGAGGAGAGTTCTCGAAAGGGATTCAGCCTGTTGGAAAACTGGGATTTTCAAATGGGAGGAGGAGCAGAGCCTGCACTGTTCAATGTTTTCTTAGAAGTTTTATCACGAGAAGTTTTTTCAGATGAACTAGGCGAAGATTATGAAAGTTTTAATCAAAGAAATAGGCGTAAACAGGCAGGGCTGCTCCGCCTCATGTCTTCTCCAGAATCTTCGTGGTGGGACGATAAGAATACTCCTGAAGCCGAAAGCCGGGAAGACATAATTAATCGGAGCATGAAGAAAGCTTACGACCTGATGACAAGAGAGAAGGGAACTCAAGAGAATTGGGATTGGGAAGATATGCATTCTCTGAAATTTCAGCATATCCTTGGTCAGGTTCCACTCTTTAAGTTTTTTAATTCAGGGACGTTCCCGGTCAGTGGCGATCGCTTTACGGTCAAGGCTTCTTTTTCTGAAAGTCATGAGACTACACATGGGGCCTCTTACCGAATGATAGTGGATTTGTCGGATTGGACAAATTCTGTCTGCGTTTTGACTTCTGGCCAGAGTGGACATTTTCTCAGCAGGCATTACGATGACCAGATTTCTTTGTGGCTTGAGGGATTGTATCATCCGATGTTGTTTAGATCTGAAGACATCGAATCAAGTTCCAAGGGAATATGGACTTTGAGGCCAATTGAGGATAAATGATTTAGCCTGGATAATTCACGAGTCAAGTTTGCCGTAGATGGTAGGCGCGGTGGGTGATGCTGTGGTATTTCACCGCGAACCCGCCGCAACACCCCAGATACGGTGAAATCGGCTCGCATTTTTTTGGAAAAAAATGTCGATTATAATAGAATATAGCAATGGGAGAACATAGTTATTTGAGTGTTTATCTAATGAACTTATGTTTCTCCTTGAAATTATAAGACTTAAGTTGAATATCGACATTTAATATGAATTATTCAGGTTAGAGGCGATAATGAAAATATGTAATCTTCTCGATGAAACGCACATCATTTTTAATTTAAAACCCGGGGATAAGGCAGAGGTATTGGCAGATTTTACAAAGGAACTGAAAAACAGGAATTTGATCCACGATGATAAAGCCATCCTCGATGAGCTTCTAAAAAGAGAGAGTTTGGGGTGTACGGGGCTAGAAAAAGGAATCGCTGTGCCCCATGCTCTTATTGAAGAAGTTCAGGATACTTTTCTTGCTTTAGGTATTGTGAGAGAGGGGACTGATTTTGATGCTGCAGACCAGATGCCAACGTTTGTCCTTTTTTTGCTCTTGGGAAACTCGGCCAGGCCGGGGATCCAGCTTAAAATTCTTGCGCACATCTGTCGTCTGGTTAAGGGGACAAACTTTGTCGATAAGGTCATAAAGATTGAAGATCCTCTAGAAATCTGCCAACTCCTCGAAATTGAAGAGGAAAAAATCGGATGAAACTACTCGTATTGATATTGAACAAGGTGGAAAAACTCGAAGAAGTCCTGGAGGGATTCCTTGAAGTCGGAGTGACTGGGGCAACAATAATCGACAGCATCGGGATGGGCCATGTGATCAGCGAAGAGGTTCCAATTTTTGCCGGCCTACGTTTTATGTTTGCAGGAGCAAAACCTCATAACAAGATGATTTTTTCTGTGATCACTGACGACAAAGAAGATCCTGTCATCACAGTATTAAAAAAAATATTAGGCGATTTGGGACAAACTGGAACTGGGATTGTATTCACCATACCACTTGACCGTGTGGAGGGACTAAAGCCTGAAATATAACATTCATGCACGTCATCTATGCATTTGGGCTTCTTATACTTCTTGCCTTCCTTGGCTCTCGACTCATCGTCCGGAGGAAGAGATTCCTTTCTCCGTTAACCTTTCTTTTTCTTTCCGGTTTGATTTACATTTTTGTGGGCTTTTATCTGGGGAGAGGAGTGCTCAATGTTTTAAGCCCGCAGGTTCTCCAGGGATTGACTCCCCTGATCGGTCTGGGATTGGGATGGATTGGATTCTTGTTCGGTTTTCAGCTCGAATTCAAATATTTACGCCGATTTCCAGGGAAATATCTCGGTCTTTCCTACCTGCAGTTTTTGTTCACATTTGGTGTTGTCTTCTTTGGGATTTTTTTCCTCCTCAAAGTTTTCTATGTCTCTGAGCCGTCCTTCCTTCTTTATGGGATGGCTTTGGCATTGGGCCTCCTTATCAGCTTGAATTCTCCAACGCTTATCAATGCATCTTTAACTCTGTTCCCAACAAGGGGACAATATTTTTATCTTGCCCGTTTTTTAGTCAGTGTAAGCGGCTTCTGGGGAGTTGTCGGGCTGGCTCTCCTGTTTTCTTTTTGGCAGTTTCCTTTTTTAGAATCGAAAGTTTTTATCAGTGGAATGATTCGGCTTTTGGCATCAACAGTCTTCCCTGTGCTTATCGGTTTTTTGTTTCATGTTTTGACAAGGAAGAAAAATCAGGAACAGGATCTACTCGTCTTTCTTTTGGGCCTCGTTTTTTTTGTCTCAGGGGCCGCATTTTATTTTAACCTGCCTCCACTCTATTTGGGAATGGTCCTGGGAATTACATTTTCTAACCTGACAAAAATTCAAGAAAAACTCTATCCTCTCCTTCTTTCGACTGAAAAACCCTTATTTATCGTTTTTCTTCTTCTTATAGGTGCACTCTGGGAATTCAATATCGATTATAAGATCGCTCTGCTTGCAGTCCTGACTTTTGCGCTGCGAGTGATCGGTTATACCGTATCTCTTCCTATAATAGGACGTCTTTTGCATTTTCCCTTAAAGCTTTCACCTGCTTTCGGCCTGAGCTTTTTGTCCTCAGGTGGAATTGGCATCGCCTTTGCTGTCAGTTTAAAATTGGCCTATCCACTTCCTCTGACAGATATATTTTTGTCCGTAGCTCTGCTGTCAATTATTTTTGGTGAAATCTTGAGTCCATTGGGATTGAAATATTCTCTTTTAAAAAGTGAGTCGGAAGAAAAAATATGATTCCTTTGATCTTTGTTTTTTTGTGTATGTTGTTTTTAAAGAGTTCGGCTCTTTTTCCATTCACCAATCCTCAGAAGAGCACGTCTATTGCTCTTGGTTTTATCCTTTTATTTGCTTTTCTGTTTGGCAAACAGATCAACCGTTTTAAACTGCCTCAGATCACAGGTTTTATCCTTGCCGGCGTAGTCTGCGGCCCCTATGTGATGAAATTTCTCTCCTCAACGGATGTCAGAGGACTTCAACTACTCGATGGTTTGGCTTTGAGTTTGATTGCCCTCACTGCGGGTGGAGAGATGAAGATCAATAGATTGAGAGGAAGATTGAAGACTATTTCTTTTATAGTCATCTTTCAGACACTGGTCATTGTTGGAGGATTCATTTTATTCGGTTTGGTGGCAAGGTCAATTTTTCCTATATTTTCTGAAATGACGGCCCCCACAATTTTTGCATTTTCGCTGCTTTTAGGAATTCTCGCGACAGCCACATCACCCTCCACCACTATCGCTATTATCAATGAAACTCGGTCTCAAGGTAAGTATAGCGACCTTATTCTCAGTGTAGCCGTCGTCAAGGATTTTTTTATAATCATCCTTTTCGCTTTTTCTCTGTCGATTTCAATGTCTTTGACGTCGCTCTCTCGTAATTTTGATATGAACTTTCTTCTGAATATCCTGAAAGAAGTTGGCTTTTCAATCGGAATAGGACTTATTGTGGGAGGCAGTATCATTCTCTATCTCAAATATATTAAAAAAGAGCTCACTGTGTTTATTTTGAGTATTGCTTTTTTTACATATCAGATTTCTCAAAGCTATGATTACCACCCCCTTCTCATCTGCCTGACAGCAGGATTCCTAGTCGAAAACTTCTCGGCTCAGGGAGAAAAACTCATTTTGGCCATTGAGAAAAGCTCCCTGCCTGTCTATGTTGTATTTTTTGCGATTTCGGGAGCTTCTCTGAATTTGGACGCATTGAAAGCGGGTTGGCTCCTCGCGCTGCTTTGTGTTCTTTTAAGGGGAGGTTTCAAGTTTATTGGAACTTATTTTGGTGCAAAACTTGCTCGAGATGATACAAGGATGCAAAAAAAGAGCTGGGCGGGTTTTATATCTCAGGCTGGTGTCGCTCTGGGAATGGCAATAGTTATCGAGGAAAGTTTTCCAGGTTGGGGAGGGGAATTCAAAACTCTAGTTTTAGCTATCATCGCCCTGAATCAGATTATTGGCCCTGTTATTCTGCAGAGGTTTTTAGTTCAATCAGGAGAGGCAGAGAAAAAAGGATTGGATTGAATGCCTGGGCATGTATGTGAAGATAAATGACAGGGGTCGGCAGTTTTTAATTATTCAGGTTAGGGAAGGAGAAGAGGTTTTGTCCATGTCCGATTCGGACAGAACGTCCGATGCTCGTGAGAGTCTTGTTTATGGCAAGATGGCAGGCTTTCTTTAAAGCCTCTCCCTTGCTCAAATATGAGAGCAGAGCAGATGAAAGAAAACATCCTGTGCCATGTACCTCGGCATCGATTTTTTTATGCTTGAAAACATGAAAGTCTTTTCCATCATATAAAAGATCTGAAGTTTCTTTTTCAAAATGTCCGCCTGTAATTAAACAAGGGGCATTACAAAGTTCGTAAATTTTTTTGGCGGCTCTTTCCATTTCTCTTAGAGTGTTCACTTGGACTCCTGAGATGAGAGCAGCCTCTTGAGCATTCGGTGTGAGAACAGTTATTTGTCCGGCGATGGCTTTCATGTAATCCGGGATGGCTTCTGGCTCGAGAAGCCAAGTTCCAGAGCTGGATTGGAAAACGGGATCAATGACACGGGGCACAGAAGAATTCCGGGACAATATTTTGGCGACAGGGGAGATGTTTTTTTTGCATCCCAGCATGCCCACTTTTATGCCGCAAAGTTTGATGTCATTCCCCAGGCTTTTGTATTGGTCTATAATCAGGTTTGGAGGAGGACAATAAACCTTGCTGACCTGCCGGGTGTTTTGTGCTGTCAGTGAGGTTATGACTCCCATTCCCGTAAAACCAAGATCCTGAAAAACGTTTATATCCAGGACGGCACCGGCCCCTGAAGTCGGATCATACCCTGCTATAGTCAAAAGGACCTTTTTTTTCATTTATTTCTACTCTGTTCAGCCATGAAGATTTTTACCAGACTCCCCTAGCCATGTCAACTTTTGCAGGTATCCTCATTCCATGATTTTTATAAAATTCTGCATGGAAGAATTGGGGACTGTCCCCAATTCTTCCAATATGATAATATAAAGCGTGATTGAAATGAACACCAGAGCACATATTCTGGTCCAAGGAAGAGTCCAGGGAGTTTTTTTTCGTGACCATACTCAAAAATGGGCCTCTTCTCTTGGTGTCTGCGGTTGGGTGAAAAATCTAGCCAATGGACAAGTTGAGATTCTGGCTGAGGGCGAAAAAGACAGAATTGAAGACTTGATCGGACTTGTCAGAAAAGGGCCACCCCTTTCTCGAGTCGAGAGTATGGATATCGAATGGGCTGCCTATAAAGGAGATAATGAAAATTTTCGGATCACCTGGTAATATCACGCAAAACATTCCCCCGTGTTGGCTCGGATCGATAAAGAGAGGAATTAACGATGTCTGATAAAGGGATCGTGGGGATTTTGGAGGAAATAATATGTACAAAATTGAAAAAAAAGATCAACCAAGAGTCGAAATGTTTAAAGGAGCGGTTCGACATACTTTAGCTTGCGGAAGAGATATCCTGATGGCGAGGTTCGAGTATAAAAAGGACTCGAAAGTCCCTCCACATAAGCATGCCTATGAACAGGTTACTACTATTCTGAAGGGCTCACAGAAAATTATCATTAAAAAAAATGAAAAGATCGAAGAGTCTATTATTCGGGCTGGGGATGCCTACATTGTTCCGCCAAACACCGAACATGAACAGATCAACCTTGAAGACAGCGTGACTATTGATGCCTGGAACCTAGCTCCCTGAATTGATGCAAAGGATTATCAGAATCATAAGGATTCGAGGATTCAAGGGTTCAAGGGTTTTGTTAATAAGTGTTTTAACCATTCTCTTCCAAACTTTAAGTTCTTTATAATTTTTAATCAAGTCACTCAACCCCTTGAATCCTTGACCCCTTGACCCCTTATTTTTTAATCTTTAAAAATTGTTTCTGGCATTCCTTTGAACAGAAAAAATATTCTTTTCCTTCCTTTATTTCTCTGATTGCTTCTTCTTTTGGGAGATAGGTTTGGCAGATTTCGTCTTTGACCATCACTCCTGAAATTTTTTTGGAAGGACGCTCTGTATTGGAAATGGTTTTTTTGCCTGTGGCTAAGAAAAAACGGATTACTTTTTGGATGAAAAAGGCGAGGATAGCGTAGAAGATAAGTCGAAAAAATCCTAGTAACATAATTTAAATGTAGTCGATTTCTTGTTTGCTGTCAATCGAGAAGCCTTTTAGCAATTTACTTGATTCTTCACTATCTAAAAAGTAATATGAAAAAGGTTTTATATATATTTACAAATTATAATTTTTTATACCCAAGGAGAGAAAATGGACTTTTTATTTTCTCAAGAGCAAAATATTCTTAGAGAAGCTGTCAGAAGCTTTGTTCAAAAAGAGATCCAACCTCTGGTAAAGGACAGTGATGAAAAAGGTGTCTGGCCGGAAGTTTTTACAAAAAAACTGGCTGAGATGGGATTGTTGGGAATTGTTATCCCTCCTGAATACAATGGATCAGGTTATTCAAATGTGGATTATGTCATTATTCTTGAAGAACTGTCGAAAGTCGACCCATCTGTAGGGCTTACTGTGGCCGCCCACAACTCCCTTTGTTCCAACCATCTGAATCTTTTTGCAAGTGAGGAGCAGAAACAGAAATATCTTACCCGCACCGCATCTGGTCAGACTCTGGGAGCATGGGCTCTGACTGAACCTGAAGCGGGGTCAGATGCGGCTGCTTTGAAAACAAGAGCGGTAAAAAAGGAGGATCACTGGATTCTCAATGGGACGAAACGTTTTATCACCAATGCTACACTGGCTGAAATTTCTGTAGTTATGGCAATGACAGATTCAGAAAAGGGGAGGCATGGTATTTCCGCTTTTATTTTAGAAAAAGGGATGGATGGGTACAAGGTAGGAAAAAAAGAAGATAAACTAGGAATCAGGGCAGCCGATACAGCGGAGCTTATTTTTGAGGATGTTAAAGTTCCGGCTGAAAATCTGATCGGCGAAGAAAATAAGGGATACTCACAGGCCATGGCCATTTTAGATGGCGGAAGGGTGAGCATAGCTGGCTTTTCCCTGGGAGTTGCTGCTGGAGCTCTTGAAGCCAGCCTTAAATATGCCAAAGAGCGGGTTCAATTCAACCAGCCGATTGCAAATTTTCAGGCTATCCAGTGGATGCTTGCCGATGGATTTACCGAGCTGGAAGCCGCACGACTATTGACCTACAAAGCTGCCTTCTTAGAGGATAAGGGGAAAAGAATTGTAAAAGAATCAGCAATGGCCAAGCTTTTCTCAAGCGAGCTGGCCGTCAAAGTTTCGTCTTGGGCTGTCCAAATTCATGGGGGATACGGTTTTACAAAAGAGTATCCAGTGGAGAAATTCTACAGAGATTCCAAACTTGCAACCATTGGAGAGGGGACATCTGAAATCCAACGATGGATTATTGCCCAAAAAGTGCTGTCCGAGTATTGAATGTTCAATATCGCTCAAGAGATACTCAAAGGAAATCCCAGGGCTATCGCTAAGGGAATCTCTCTTATTGAGAACAAACATCCAGACGCTCAGAAAATCCTTAAGGACATATTTTCCCATACGGGAAAATCAATCATTATTGGGGTTACTGGTTCCCCAGGTTCCGGAAAAAGCACACTCGTTGACCAGATCATCGGGTCTTTTAAAAAGAAAGGGAAGAATATTGGTATTATTGCTGTCGATCCTTCCAGCCCATTCAGCGGAGGTGCGATCCTTGGAGACAGGATCCGAATGATGCGCCACAGCACAGATTCCAATGTTTTTATCCGGAGCATGGCTACTCGTGGGCATCTTGGAGGACTGGCCAGAGCTTCCGGTGAAGCCATTTCCATCCTTGAGGCTTCAGGGAAAGATGTCATTATTGTGGAAACAGTAGGAGTGGGACAGGATGAAGTGGAGGTTGTCAGGCTTGCAGATATTGTACTTGTTGTGCTGATTGCCGGCGTGGGGGATGACATTCAGGCGTTTAAGGCCGGCATAATGGAAATTGCCGATATATTTGTTCTGAACAAGGCCGACTCCCCAGAATCTGACAGGACGGAAAGTCAGATCAAGGCTATGCTTGATCTCGGGCTCAGCAAAGAAAAAATTCCACCTGTTGTCAAAACGGTTGCTACGAAGGGCGAGGGGATAGATTCACTTATTGAAGAAATTGAAATTCTTTCTTACACTCAAGACCAAAAGGCTCGTGCGACAAGGAAAAGAAAGCTTCTGTCCTGGATCTTAAAAGACATTATTGCGGAGAAAATACATCAAGTGATTAGTGAACACATTCAATCAGAGGAATTTGAAAGCTTCATAGATAGAATATATAAAAAGGAGATCGACCCCTATACTTTAGCGCATGAAATCGTCGATAGGATAAAAAAGGATTCAGATATTTAACCTGAATTATTCATGAAAAATGTTGAACAGAGTCTCCCTCTTTGGAAGATGATGTTTGGTCGTATTTCTCTATCCCCGAAGCTTCAATGGTGTCCTTATTGAATTGAAAGAAGAAAAAAAAGAGACAGCAGAATAGAATTTTATTTAACGAGGTGCACGGGGAGAGTTTTTATTTTTGTGCAAAAAGAGTTTGTACCCATTTGGCAAAAGATTTGGCATCGACAAGATCGTTGTCATCCGGGTGGCTGCGGGCTGATACGGCCATCTCAGCCCATGCTTTATGCTCCGGGGATCTGCTGAGTACATCCATCGCATTCATAGACACTTTGCCTCGGGTTGAGAAAGTCCCAAGTATTTGAGTATGTGAGCCGATGACTGCCGCATATTCGAGAGCTTCGCGGGCCAGGTGCCCCCCTGCGAGTGATCCATGAGTGGAAAAGAGGGCGATTTTCTTTTTGGGTGGGAGCCTTTTTATCAGAGCTTCAGTTTTAAAGGAAATGCTGTGCGAATGAACGGGAAAACCGATAAAAATGAGGCTGAATTCTATCAGATCTTCATCCAGGATGTCCTCAATGGATTTGATAGATTTTTCGCCTTCGACGGCGGCATAGATGGCTTCTGCTATGGATTTTGTATTCCCTGTCAGACTGACGTAAGTCACAAGAGTCTTTGACATTCCATTGTCCTCTTCTAAAATATAAACCTGATCCCTACCTTAAAGGAATGTCCGCTTAAATTCAACTCTCCCTGCCGGACATTTCGAATATCTTCCGTATCCGGCCTGTCCTTATGACCCATGAGGATTGAATAGTAATTCCCCAGGCCCCACTGGTTACTTTCATAAAAATAAAGGGACGCTTTACCACTTTCGTCTTTCCCGTCGAAGTCCTTAAATGAGTAAGGGCCTTTGAATCCATCTATTTTTGCCCATTTTTGCTCGGCTTCTAAAACGATGGCCATAAACTTAAAAAGTTCGTATTCCAGCGTGGCAGCTGCATAAAGTCCGAGGGCTTCTGAATTGTAGGTGTTGGACCGTTCATACCAGTAATTGAATTCCTCTCCCTGATCTGGAAAATCAAGATCGTATCTCTCAGAAGTTTCATACTTGCTGAAGATAATCAGTCGTCCTCCGCCAATACCGATGGACAAATTGGAGAAAAATGGCAGGTGGAACATATAGCTGAATCCAATTTTGAATGGATAAATTGTCACATCGTTTCTTAAGAAATGCGATTCTGATTGGATTCCACCGGATTGTTCAAAGTCTATCGTCCCCTCGCCAATACTTTTTAAACGGCTTCCTCCAAGGTTTAAGGCAAAGCCTGAAAAAATAGGAATCCTGAGCTCCAGCTCATAATTGAA
>JAUWVG010000055.1 GCA_030617525.1 Candidatus Aminicenantota bacterium
GGAGGAAAGAGAATGGGTGAATTTTCAGATTTTCGCAGCGATACAGTCACACATCCAACAGAAAAGATGAGACAGGCTATGGCTGAAGCCATAGTTGGGGATGATGTGTTAGGTGATGATCCCACCGTACTAAAACTTGAGGAAATGGCTGCAGAAATTACAGGTAAAGAAGCGGGTTTATACTGTCCCACCGGCACTATGGCCAACTCTATTGCCGTAAAGGCCTGGACCCGAGAACTGGAGGAAGCTATCGTAGAGGCACGCTCACATATTTACAATATGGAGTCTACTCACATGACCTTTATTTCAAGGGTCACTCCACGCCCGATCTCCTCAGATAGAGGGGCCATGCCTCCAGATGTCGTAGAGCAGAACATTAAGAAACCCTCTGTCCATATCCCACAAACGTCTCTTATATGCGTGGAGAATTCGCACAACAACTGGAGTGGAGCTGTTGTCCCTATGGATAATCTGAAAGCCCTCCGTGAGATTGCAGACAGACATGATCTCAAGATCCACTTCGATGGAGCACGTGTATTTAATGCCTGTTCTGCCTCCGGCATTTCGATCAAAGATTATGCGGCGATAGGGGATTCGATTATGTTTTGCCTGTCCAAGGGGCTCTCAGCACCTGTCGGTTCGGTTCTCCTCGGACCTAAGGATTTTATCGATTATGGCCGCAGACTCAGGAAAGCTCTGGGAGGAGGCATGCGTCAGGTGGGTGTTATTGCAGCTCCAGGAATAGTTGCTCTTACGGAAATGAGGGACAGGCTGCATGAAGACAATACACGCGCGAAAAGATTGGCAGAAAAAATTGCCGAACTTCCCGGAATATCACTCGACCCTGGCCAGGTTGAAACGAATATTATTATTTTTGGATTCGATCACCCTAAATACACCATTCCGGAATTTTTGTCCGGGCTCAGAGAAGAAAAAGTTTTGGCATTAGCCACGACGGGTGGCATCCGGTTTGTTTGCCATAAAGATGTCAATAATGACGATATGTCTAGAGCTGTTAAAGCCTTTCAGAAATTATTGACTTGAGTCTGGATTATTCACGAGTCAAGGTTGCCGTAGATGCGAGGCGCGGCGGATGAAGCTGTGGTCCTTCACCGCAAATCCGTCGCAACAAAGCAGATGCGGTAAAATTGGCTCGCCTGAAAGGTGAAAAATGTCGATTATGAAGAGAAGGGACATGGAAGAAGGAATATTCAGAGTGATTCGTCAGAAAACAAAAGTAAAACTATGATATTGCTTGCATTGAACAAACATCGACATTTTTCATGAATAGTTCAGGTTGAGTCTGGATTTCCAAATAATGCGAGCTGGACCAGCTCTACAATGTCCCATATCTTAAGTTCGTTTTCCCTATTCGTGTTTTTGATGGCATCGTCGAACATGGTTACACAGAAAGGGCATGCTGTGGCGATCCATTCGGGATGAGTCTCAATGGCATCTTCCAGTCGCTGGATATTGATGCGTTTTCCGATTTTTTCGTCCATCCACATCCATCCTCCCCCTGCTCCGCAGCACAGCGAGTCCCTTTTTGTCCTTGTCATTTCATTGAGTTGTAGAGAAGGGATGGAACGGAGAACTTCCCTAGGAGATTCGAATATACCTCCATATCGGCCAAGGTAACATGGATCATGATAGGTCAGTTTTTTGCTCAAAGGCAAATTGAGCGTGAGTGCTCCTTTTTTGATCTGGTCTTCGAGAAAAGTTGTATGATGTATCACTTCGGCCTGGAAACCAAGTTGTGGATATTCATTTTTGAGTGTGTTGTAGCAGTGCGGACATGTGGTGAGAATATTTTTTATTTTATACCGCTCGAATGTTTCGATATTCGTTTGGGCAAGGATTTGATAAAGATATTCATTACCGACACGTCTAGCCGGATCTCCACAACATCCTTCTTCCATACCAAGGATAGCGAATTTGATTCCGAGATGGTTCAGGATTTTGGCCATCGCCAAAGCGACTTTTTTGTTGCGGTCATCATAAGATCGAATACACCCGACAAAAAATAATAATTCCAGATCTTCTCCTTGATATTCAGACATGATGGGAATATCCAGCTCATGGATCCAATCGGCTCGCATGTCATGTCCCAGACCCCAGGGATTGGAATGTCTCTCCAGGCCTTTAAAGGCCGCAGTCAATTCTGCAGGGAACTGACTCTCCATGAGTACCTGGTGCCTCCTCATATCGATGATTTTATCGATGTGTTCGACATAGACAGGACAGTGTTCCATACAGGAACGGCATGTTGTACAAGCCCAGAGCGAGTCTTCCTCAATAACACTCTTCATCAGCTCGACCTGGTTTTCCTTTTGTTTTCCTTCTGCCCTTGACTGAAGAATTTGGGGTGCTTGTATGAGCATATGGTCTTTAAGATCTTGAATCAGCTTCTTGGGAGAAAGGGGCTTTTCTGTCAGAAAAGCCGGGCAGTGATCTTGACACCGTCCGCACTGTGTACACGCATCCAGATCCAACAATTGTTTCCATGTGAATTCTTCCAGCTTGGCGACACCAAAAGTTTCGGCGTTTTCATCTTCCAGGTCGATAAAAGAAAGGGTGCCTTTGTTTTTAAAACTGCGGAAAAACATATTTAATGGGGAACTGATTATGTGGAACATTTTAGAGAAAGGAATATACGCGATAGTGACGAGGACAAGATAAAAATGGATTCGAAACACAATTTTTGCCAAGAGGATTTGTGTCTGTGCTTGGAAACCCAATATCCGGATAAAATTGGAAACGAAACGCCCTACCGGTGCCCAAGCCGGGACATCCTGACCAATCACTGTCAGTTTGAGACTTTCCAGAAGTAATCCTGTTATTAGGATGGCCAGGATAAGAAGGAGAACAACCAGGTCTTCCGGTTTATTGTCCAGTCTTGAGGGGCGAACGACAAATCTTCTGAAAAGAAGGAGAAGAATGGATATAATGGCCAGAATACACACAAGATCTAAGAGCAAGGAAAGAATCTGAGCGGGAATAAGCGGTAAAGAAAACATGACCTGAGTGATGATAATGACAAGCAGGGGAAGTAGGAATCCAAGGAAGATAAAAAGATGGAGAAATCCAGGATACCTTTCCTGTAATATCCTCTGGTGTAAAATCCCTTCAACAAAAAGGTTTTTAAGTCTGTCTTTGGTTTGACCGGATCGGTTTTCGTCTTTCCCTACTGTCCACAACCGTATGCGCCGCCGGACACCCCAGATAAAGACTCCAAGGGTCAAGAGTATTATAAATATGTCGATTGTCTTAATCATTTTTTCCCTGGATCAAGAGTACATCATGACAGTTTAAACACTTTTGATTTCTTGGCAAACCTTCAAATTCCCGAAAATGACAGTCCTGACATTCGACGATTGTCGGTCGATTTGTACCGTCTGTTTTGTATTCATGCCCTGCAGATCGATGGCAGTCTACACATTTTTGACCTTCATGAATATGCTGGCGGTGGTTGAATTTGATGATTTTCTTATTGAATGTGTATCCGTATTCAAGAACAACTTCATGACAGGCTAAACACCGTTCTGACGTGAGAGCGTCATCGGCAAGATATTCCGGTGGGACGACTAAATGACTTGAGGAATGACAGCCAAAACAACTTGTTTCTCTGAAAGGGTGTCCTTTGGAATCTTTCCAGAGTTGATAAATTTCGGGATGGCATTGTTTACAGGACCTTTCATGCCGTGTGGAATACCTGGTTAGAGAGAGGACGATATAGCTGCCTCCAACAAAGATGATCAGAAAGAAAAAACTTACATAAATCCAAAAAGAACGCTTAAACTTTGTTTTTGGCATTTCAGTAATCTTTTGTTTTTTCCTATTTATTGAGATAGAGCATGTAAATTTCCGGGGTTGTTCTCCCGGGAGGGAATCCAACAAGCAGCATCCTGTCTCCCGTGCGGTTTAAAATTTTGGGGCACCAAAATGACGGGAATCTCGGAAAGTCCATAGGAGAAATTCCTTCGGCGTACCCATCCGTATTCTCGTTAAAAGCCGTATAGTCTGTCCCTGTTTGGATATCAAATATTTTGCCGGAATATCCTTGAAGATAGGCAACATATTTTCCGTTTTCTGACATATCGAAAAATTCAATACGAGATCCCGAAAAGGTTTTAAGAAACTTGATGTCTTGACTGTTCTCTTGGAGAAGATATGAACCTATAGCCTGTTTCTTTTGTCCTGTGTAATAAAACAATATCTGACGGCCATTCTGGCTGATATCGGCCAAGCTGAACCAGCGGTCGTTGAAATCTGTGATTTTAGTAAGATTGTCTCCTGTCCAGTCCATCGAGTAGAGGTCATAATCGGTCTTGTCTGTTGAAGATTGTGCCCCGAAGATTATTTTTTGTCCGTTTCCACTCAGCCCAAATCCCCATCCGCCTCCGGTAAGCGGACGTTTAGGGAAGTCTGTCCACATCCATTTTTCATCTATAAAATCAGGAGCAAGGAGGGTGTGTTGTTTTTCAGTTGCCATGTCGATTAAAATGATCCCGCTTGGATTTCCGTACCTGCTGGGGCCATGAAACCCTTTGACTATACAGGCAATCCTGCTGCCATCGCTGTTTACGGCATAATAGGACAGCCTTTCCCACTCTGTACTCATAAATTCATAGGATTTTAAGTCTTTTTCTTCGAGGGCTTCAATAGGGAAAGGAAAGAGTTTGAACAAAGTCCCATCCGTGTGGGCAACAGCCAGATAGTGATCAGGAATGTTTGATGGTTCTCCGAGGCTCAAAGAAAAAACCGCAATCCGCCCGTCTCCGCTGATTATTGGTGGTTTAGTGCCGACATTAAGAAAAGAATCACTGAAAGGTGGAGGTGCGGATTTAGTCCCGTCCCTGAACAGTTCATTTTTCTCTCCTGTTTCGACATCCAGGATTTGAACGCTTTTAGTGAGTTTTTCGCCATCTTCTATTTCCAGGATATAGATGACCTTGTGCCCCAAGTCGCTCAAGCACGGATAGTGTACGGTATTATTGCCTGAATGTGTAAGCCTCTTTATAATACCATTTAAAACAGATCCTCCCGCTTCATTAGGAAAAATTGTCAAACTGAAAAGTAAAACAGCGCTCAGTAAGGGTATGAGTTTTTTTGTCACGACTTCATACCTCCATTCATATTTTTTCAATCTTTACAGGAGTGTTTTTTGTTGAAAAAACACCACTTGTGGGATCACGGTGGCCAACTATGAGTTCATTTGGGTTTATACCCTTTCCCTCTTTTTCCCACCAAAGAAGGGACGTATCACCGTCACTGCTTTTGAATTTTTCGGCTTTCGCAATACGCCCTGTAGCCGTGTGTCCAAATCCTTGAGCGAGTGCCACAGATTCTGGATGAATTCTATCTGTCACTAATGCCCTTGTGATAAGCGAGGCATTTTCGGAGGAGATGCGCAGCAGGTCACCATTTTGTATTCCGAGGTCTTTGGCCGCACTTCTGTTTATCCATAAGGGATTGTCATGGGCGATTTCCCTAAGCCATTTGGAGTTCATTGTCTCATTAGCATAGAATCCTGTTCTATAAGTTGTGAGGAAAAAATCTGAGTTTGTTTTCGTTGTTTTTGAATCATCGGTCTGATAGCCAGGAACAGTTTTGATATTGATCTTGTCAAGATCGGTTTTTTCGGGAGGCGTCTTTAAACTTTGATCGCCTGATCCTTCGATCCAGAACCCAGTGTTTTTAAGAGATTTGAAACCTCCAAAAACTTCGGTGTCAGGCATTTGTTTAATTTTTTGCGAATAAAATTCGAGAGTGTTCTTGGCCGAGAAGCCCGTTCTCACCTTTCCGCCAATCCTTCTTGCCCATTCGATGCAGACGTTGCCGACTTCTTTGGCTTCTCCTCTGGGAAGAAAACTTGGATCAATGACCTTGCCCACTTCAAAATCAGGAGACCTTAGAATTTTGGCCGGACCTTGAAGGGATACAACCGGCTGCCTTAAATTAAGGACAGGTAGAGACGGAACGTACTCTAATCCCCAACTTTCGAGATAGGTGGCGGCGGGAAGAACAAGGTCGGCCAGCATGGCTGTTTCCGTCATATGTGTGTCTAAAACAGCCAAAAAATTTACTTTTGTCTCATCATTGAAGAACTGTTTGACAGTTTGATTGTCAGATTCGTCAAAAACAGGATTTGTTTTGTAAGACAAATAAATATTGACCGTTGAACCGGAATCAATCAAATCTCTCGTTCCATCAAGTGTCTTTTTCTTTTGGATTTCTATTGAGCGGGAAAACATCGATTGGGGGGTCCCGACCAACCAATTCAGAAGGAAAACACTACGGACGTTCCGGACCCCATGCTTCTGATCTGAAACACCTCCTCCTGCTATGGCTACGGAGGGTTTCCGGGTCGCAAATTCAACGGCAATATTTTCGATCACGGAAGCCTTAATCCCGCTTTCTTCTTCGGCCCTTGAAGGAGGATAATCCGAGAGTTGGGACTTTAGGATTGATAGTGACGTGTTTGTTCTTCTGGAAATGAAATTCGTATCCGCAAGATCATTTTTTACTATCGTGTGAGCCATAGCCAGAGCCAGTATTCCATCGGTCCCGGATTTTACCGGAATCCAGAGATCGCTTTTTGCGGCAGTCTCCGACATCCTGACATCAAAGCTGAAAAGTTTTGCCCCGTTTTCTGTGCGGGCTTTCATCAGGCGGCGGGCCACTCCGATGAATTGGTCGTGATGAGCAAAAGGATTTGCTCCAAAATTAAGAATGGTTCGAATCCTGCCGAAATCCGGTGTAAGAAGAGAGGACCCCGTCATCATTCTAAAAGCGAGTTCTCTATTCTTTCTGTTCAGAGCGGGGCGGTCTATTATGGACGGGATTTCCATGGCCTGAATAAAACGATCCAGGAGAGGATCAGATTGTCCCAGATCAAAAACAAAATTAGAGTTTTGACTCCCTAAATTAAGTTGGCGAATATGGGAGATCATAATCTCATGGGCTTCATCCCAAGTGATCCTTGTCCAGCGGCCTTCTCCCCTTTGTCCGATTCTTTTCAATGGAAAAAGCAGTCTTTCCGGATCATAAACCAGATTTAATCCGGCTATTCCCTTGGCACATATTCCTCCCTTGTTAACAGGGTGATCCGGATTTCCGAGAATTTGGACACAGCGATCTCCATCCAAATATGCTAGGATACCGCATCCTGCCTCACATAAACCACAGGTCGTTGGAATAGCACGGAGTGTTTTTAAAGACGTCCGTGAAACCGCTCTTTTGGATTTTAACGATGGATATTCTTGAAGAGTTTTTCCATCCAAGGCTGTACCGGCTAGACAGGCTAAGCCGGTCTTCATGAACCGTCGTCTCGAATAACGTACTTTTTGCATGCAGGTTACCTTTATATAAGCGGGATAAATTCTCCGCCCAAAACAACGACATATCTCATAAAAAAGATCCCAATAATGACAAGTATCGATGCGATTATCACTGTGGTCAACGTTCTGAACCTGGGGATAAGAAGCAGAAAAAGCGGCACAATTTTACCTAGGAAGTTTTCAACAAGAAGAAACAAGAAACTGAATTTTCCGAAGAGGATCAGATGAGCCACAGCTTGTGCATCTGCATGGGAAATGGACAGTACAATAAGATCACAGCCAACAAGAAACAGATCAAAAACTATTGCCCATGCCAGCAGTTTTCCCATACTGAAAACCAAATCCCGGTTAATAGATTTAGATTTAGAAAAAAACCGTTCTTTAATGCTGTAGACCAAGATCATTAAAGCGATTCCGGAGACGATGGCCGATGCAAGAAAAAGGATAGGCATCAAGGCTGTATTCCAGAGAGCCCTGGCTTTCCCAAACGCCAGGATAAAACCCGTATATCCATGAACAAGAATTGCCAGAGGAAGACCAATAAATGCAAATATTTTGGTCAACTTGTTCTTTTCTGTGAACATAAAATAGGCGTAAATGAGACAATTTATCGGGTAAAGTATCAGGAGGAAGGAACCCCAAGTGATAGGGGACGATAAATTGAGGTAGGTAAAGAGGTGCCAGGCTCTTAGAGGCATGCCTATATGAAAAAGGAGAAAAAGAGGGGCGATGACCAGAAGGACAGTGGCGAGAACAACGCCTATACGGCCGATGGGTTTAAACTTTTCCATACCAAAGCCGTAGGCCAAGGTAGAGAGGATAAATGATCCTGCACTTAAACCGGTTAGGTAAAAATAGATGGCGATAAAAATTCCGAAAGCTTCCTGCTGAAAGGTGTTGTACAAGACTTGGCTTTCCACTGTCTTTTCTCTTATTCCTTCTTTTCTTTTTTTGCCTCGACTGTGTCGATATCGAGGTCGATGTAAAAAGTCTGGGGAGACGTTCCCATTTCGGGTTTGATCACCTGAACGGCATTTGTTGCTATGGCCTTAGAGATTTCACTTTCGGGGTCGTTCCTGTCTCCGAATAGGATTGCTCCTGTGGGACAGGCTAGGACACAGGCCGGTTTGAGCCCGGCATCTACACGGTGATGACACCAAAAACATTTTTCCGCAATTTTTTTCTCGGGATGGATGTATCGGACTCCGTAAGGGCAGGATGCCATGCAGTATCGGCATCCGATGCATCTGTGTGGATCAATATAGACGATCCCATCTGGACGTTTGATTCCAGCGTTGACAGGACAGACCGTCACACAGATGGGATTTTCGCAGTTGTTGCAGACGATCGGCAGGAAATATTCTCTTGTGTCGGGGAAACGGCCCTTCTCAATTTTTTTAACCCAGCTCCTCCATACACCCAAGGGAACATCGTTCTCACTTTTGCAGGCTATTACACAGGACATGCAGCCTATGCATTTACGCAGGTCAAAGAGCATAGCTAATCTTTTATTCGAGCTTTTTTTCATTTCCTTCCTCGGGCTCTTCTTCCTTCTTTAGACTGTTTACCCAGGAGATTATTTTCTGGATGAACTTTTTACGTGTTCTTATACCGATAAACATTCCAAGGCCAAGCAGAGAAAAAATGGCCAAACTACTGCCGATATAATTAAACTTCGCCCACCGGACGGAATCGAGGTGAATGGGGCCTAAAATTTTGTCCCCTTTTCTCCGGACATCATGACAGCGCGAACAGTATTCCTTGTAGGCCCGTTTTGGCCCGTGTGCAGAATCTCCATAATGACAGGGGATGCAAACGTTCATGTCAAATTTTTCTGATAGATCACCCTTGCGGTGTCCGGATATTTTTCCGAGAGACATCCCCTTGAAAATTCCTCTGACTTCAACTTCGGCATGACAGATTCCACAAGTCTTGCCAATATTATTTTCATGAATTGACGATTCTGGATGATCGTGAAGGAGGACAAAATGT
>JAUWVG010000087.1 GCA_030617525.1 Candidatus Aminicenantota bacterium
GGTTTAAAAAGAAAGTGAGTCATTCTTGAATTTGGATTTAGGAAAGCTTCGGGAGTTCTTCCCAGGCTCTGGAATGCTCTCTCCCAAAGATCGAGGGAATAACCGTAATGGGTGCAGTTGAAGCTGACAAACAGGGGAGTGTTGGTCTTTCTTAGATTCTGAAGAGCCTCATCTGCATAGGCAAAAATAAGCATTTCGGTTTCATCGCTGGCCGAGCCTCTTTCAATGTACTGGACAAGGTCCGGACAGGCTTGAGTGATGATTCTCTCTGCAAGAAATCCACTCTCGATAAGCCTGTTTTTATGCGCTCCCTCTTCAATAGTTGTCTGAGTGGCGAATAAAATGACTTGGGCCTCAGGCCGAGATTTTAGATTTTCCGCGATGAGCTCGACTCCTGGTTCGATGATCCCCACAACCGGAATGTGTGCTTGCCGGGAGAAGGGTGTTTTATCATACAACACGGAAAGAGTGTTGCATCCAATCAGGATAAGGTCCGGGTCGCAGTGCTCAACAAGGCTTTTCAATGCGCTGTCGAAGATGAGGACTTTTTCTTCTTGAGTTTTTAAACTGTTGTATCCCCCCTCCTCAGAGAAAAGGGAATTGAAAAAGATGAAATTGACATGACTGAACATTTTATATTCTTTCATCTTTTCTGCGGATTCAGCCAGGATGGATAATCCACCAAGCCCTGAATCTGTCACGGCGATGGTCACATTCTTTTTATTGAAAAAGTCACCCAGGTTGTCTTCTCGTGCAAAAGTCTGTTTATCTGTGCATGAAGATAGAGCAAAACACACAAGAAGGATACAAATAGCGGCTTTGAAAAAGAGTTTATTCATTCGTTTGTTCTGCATTCTTAAAATCAGGATAACTCGTGAGAAATGAGCAATATAGCACTGGATGTTGTCCTTGTCAACCGTGATGCCAATAGTGCGAGGAATACACATTCATCCCGCGCTGCCCGAAGTCATCCACGCTACGCTGGGAAACCTTCATGATCCTCAATCTGATTGATATTTTGTCTGGGAAGTTGACTTAAGGCGCGTTCTAAACTATATTTTCTTTAGGGTCGTATTATATTTCTAAGGACTAAAACAATGAAAAAATCAATATTTATTCTTTTGTTTTGTATTTTAGGATTGGCCCTCTTTTCCCAGCAGGTGACCGAAGAGAGTGTTGTCATAAATGTAGAAGTTCCGGTGAGGGTTTTTGAAGGCAATGCTTTTGTGGACAACCTGACAATCGATGATTTTGAGATTCTCGAAAATGGCGAGCCTCAGAGAGTTGAAGCCGTCTATCTGGTTAAGAAAAGAAGCATTGAGAGAAGTGAAGAGAAAAGAAGGTTTTCGCCTGAAACGACAAGAAGCTTTTTTCTCTTTTTTGAATTGTCCGAGTACGATCCCAGACTTGGTGAAGCGCTTAGCTATTTTATTCAAAATGCCATTTCTCCCGAAGACGAACTGACCATTGCTACACCTATGAAGACCTATCGCTTAAGGGGCAAGGCCCTTGAGGTCAAATCCCACGATGAGATCGTTGACCAGCTCAAGGGGCTCATAAGGCGGGATACTCTTTTGGGCGCTTCTGAGTACAACAACATTATAAAATCTCTTGAAGAACTGGCGAGGACCTTAACAGCTTCTATTCTGGAGGCGATCGAAGTGAATGAGATGACTCAAGACGTCGAAGTGGAAGAGGAAGGCTATTTCATGCGAATGGAAAACTTGACGCCTGGCGATTTCAAAGGCCGGAGCATTGATGAACAGCTCCAGATTTACCAAGATCTGTTGATGAAGATGGAAACCATCCGAAGTGTCGATGAGGAGCAGATGATCAACTTCGCCGAATATTTAAAGGATAAAGAAGGCCGGAAGTATGTTTACATGTTTTATCAGAAAGAATTCATCCCACAGATCAATCCAAAAATTCTCAACGAGTATATGTCTTTGTATCAAGATCGGCCGAATGTTTCCCTGACCCTTTCTTCTCTATTTGATTTATTCGTAAGAGATACAGAATTTGATGTGGAAAAAGTCAAACAGGCTTATGCGGATTCGTCCGTATCCATACATTTTTTGTACATCACAAAGCCATCCCCTCGTGTATTCGGTGTTTATATGAGTGAGCAGTCAGAGGATATCTTCGGTCCCTTCCGGGAGATGGCTCACGCCACAGGAGGATTTACAGACAGCTCGGCCAATCCCGATTTTCTTTTTCAGGAGGCCGTTAAAGCGTCTGAAAACTATTACCTTCTTTATTACTCCCCCAAGGCCTACAAAAGCGATGGAACTTTCAAGAACATCACAGTTAGAGTGAAGGACAAAAAATACCGGATCACGCACCGTGTAGGCTACATCGCCAACTGATCTGAATTATTAATAAAAACTGTCGACACCTTCATTTATCTTCAATGACATCAACTTGATTGCATGATATTTAACAATATCCGTGAACATCCCTTTGTTTGTTAGCCAGTTTATATCAAATGTCGGCATTTTTTACCCCAAGGGGGCGAACTGATCTTGCTACATCTGCTTCGTTACGACCCAATTGCGGTGGACTACCACAGCTTCATGGGTCGATGCCTCGCATCTGCAGCAACCTCAGCTCGTGAATAATCCAGACTGATCTGAATTATTAATAAAAACTGTCGACACCTTCATTTATCTTCAAAAATATCAACTTGAGAAATTTCCTCCAAATGTGTATCCTTATAAGTTCAAGAAAATGAAGCAGTTCGACTTAAAAAAACTGAACATGCAGTTCAGGTATGCCACCTGTGAAGATGTTCTCCAGTGGGTAATCTCCAATCTTTACCCCGATGTGGCCATGACGACCTCCTTCCAATCGTCAGGGATGGTTTTGATCAGTTTCCTGAGAAAGATTCAACCGGATTTTCCCATCTATTTTATCGATACCGGGTATCATTTTCCCGAAACCCTCGAATTCAGAGACAGATTGATCCAGGAATGGAACCTGAATGTTTTCACTATTTCAGCCGAAGAGGATAAATACATATTGAAGCAGAATCAGGGTGATTTTATCAAGGAAGACCTCGATACCTGCTGCCAGTTGAACAAGGTCGAGCCCTTGAACAGGTTGAAAAAAAAGCTGCGAGTTTCTGCGTGGCTTTCAGCGCTGCGCAGAGATCAAAATCCGAGCAGGGCCGATCTCAACATGTTCATGATGGATAAAGCGGGATACATCCGCATCAATCCTCTCATACATTGGGACAACAAGAAGTTATGGCAGTATATCTACTCACAAAATTTACCGTTTCATCCCCTCTACGACCAGGGTTATGCCTCCATCGGGTGTTTTCCACCCTCCTGTACGTCAAGATCTGTCTCCGGTGGAAGTGAGAGGAGCGGGCGTTGGGCCAATACTGAAAAAACAGAATGCGGCCTTCACCTGGATCTGGTCGAGGAAGAGGAGAATGCCTGGGTTCGTCAGCTTGAATCCAAGGAGAAGAAAAAATGAGCAAAAAGGATTGGAAATATCATCTTCAATGTCTCCGCTGTGAGCAGGAGATCGAGTCATTTAAAATATGGTTTGACCATGAACAAAGATGTCCCGGGTGTGGAAACAATCGAGCCGATGTCAAATATTCCGACAACCTGGCCAATATCGAGGATTTTCTGCAGGATAAGTCTGTCTCGGATTCAGGCCTCTGGAGATATTTTGACTATCTGCCGCTTAACAGCCGAGACAACATCGTCTCCTGCGGCGAAGGCCTTGTCCCCATAGACAGGTGGCGGTTTTTGGAAAAATTTGCACACAACAAGTTTGGTCTCAATATAAAAGTTTATGCTCACAGGCATGACAACAATTTTGCCACCGGCACATTTAAAGATCTGGCAGGCTCAATGATTGCAAGTGTGCTCAAGGAAAGTGAGATTCCCACTTACGCCGCTGCGTCCACCGGAAACATAGGTGTGGCCTACTCGAGATATCTCTCGGCAGCAGGAATCTCCCTTTATACGTTCCTCCCACATAATTCGTCTCTTGCTCAGGAGGCCGAAATCGCGTGTTTTGGACAGAAGGTTTTTAGAGTAAGCGGAGACTATCACACAGCCAAAGAACTGGCCATGGAATTTTCTAAGAAACACGGAATATTACTAGCGGCCGACAACTATGATCCCATGAGGATTGAAGCTAAAAAAACGATGGTTTATGAATGGTTAAGATTGATGCTCGATTTCCCCAATGTATATATCCAGGCTCTCAGCGGAGGCACAGGGCCCCTCGGTATTGCCAAGGCGTGTCAAGAGTTGAGTGGGTTGGGTTATTTTGAAAAAATGCCGCGGTTTATCCTAACACAAACGGATAAATGTTCACCTATGGCCGATGCTTGGGCGGATGCTAAGAAAAACGGATTTCCCGAAGGCTGGGAGAAATCCTATCCGATCTATCACAATCCTGAAACTATCATTCCGACACTTGCGACAGGTTACCCCATCACATATCCGGTGATCAGTCAGCTTGTCCATGAAAGTGGTGGAGAGATAAATTCTTTTCCCGAAGTGGAAACCATCGCCATCACACGGCTTGTGGCCTATGAATCGGCCGTAAGGATAGGTCCTGCCGCAGCCATAGCTGTAGGAGGATTTATTAGATCCCTAACAGATGGTCTTTTAAATGAGGGAGATAGTGTGCTGATCAATATTGGTGAAGGAATACGCAGAGCTCCAGGCTTTATGTCGCGGTTGAGCTACTCGACGACAAAGGTCGACACTCTAGATGACTGTATATTAATGGACAGAGAGAAGTACCGGCAGCAGCTGTGGGACGATATTTTAGAGTGAAAAGATAAGGATTCAAGGGGTCAAGGGGTCTAGAATCCTCGAATCCTTTGCATCTGAAATCGTTAAAAAAACACTCGAATCCTTAAATCCTTTGAATTAAGTAATTGGGATAAGAACCAATATAGTTTAATGGCAGGTAGGGCAGCCGACCGGTTGACAGGTGCCTGTTGAACAAGCGGGCTCTTCCGATTTCGCCTGAACGCTGAAGGTGGTTAGAGCTTTTTTTATTTTCTTGCTGCCGCATTTTGGGCATTTCAGTTCAACAGTTTCAGAAGTGACTCCAACAAGTTTATCAAATTTCTCTTCACAGTCGCTGCATTTATAAGAGTAAATAGGCATTCCTGACTCCTTTGTTTGGCCTTGACTTTAACTTGAGTGTTTATTATAGTTGCTAATAGCAATTATTGTCAACAAGAAATAACATGGATGACGAAAAACTATTGAGTATTTTTTCCTCTCTTATAGAGAGATATTCTGATGCAAAGGATAACATACGGAAAGACACAGGATTGACAACGGCAGAACTCAAGGGACTGATGAACCTTGAGATTGACGAGGAGATCAGCTGTCAGGATCTTTCGGTGCGTATGAATATATCCGTTTCGAGAGGAAGCCGTGTCATCGAAAAATTATTTAAAAAAGGCTTCCTGGAAAGAACCACGAGCCCAACAGATAGACGGTGCAAAAACGTGTGGTTGACGAACAGTGGAGCTCAAGTGCAAAAAAGAATTGAAGCTCAGATTCAGGAGTGTGAAGCACGGCTTGTGGCAAATATTCCTGCTTCCAGACTTGCTCAACTCAAGATAGATTTAAAAAATTTACTGCACAAGTTTTGATCCAATAATGGATTTCCCCCTGTCGATATTTTGTGTGGGGCCTGACATTGACAGTCAGAAAGGCATCGTTTAAAATATTTCATAGATAAAGTAGAGAAAAAATGCATAAAATGAATTTGTCAATTCAACTCTCCTCCAGTCAACAGATAGAGAAAACCTTGCTGTTTTTATGCCCGCTCCTTTTCCTCTTGGCTCTTCTCTTTCCGCCTCTTCTGCTGCTTCTCCCCTTTATCCTGTCTGTTCGTTTAGTTGTTTTTGCACCTGTCCCTAAAGTTTCCCGGCCGCGCAAACAGAAATACATCCCTTCACTATCAAGCGCAAGGGGCCCTCCTTTTTAGACTTTGTGGTTTTATTCCCTTTTGGAAAAAAGAAACGTAAAAGACTCTGTCTAAAAAGAAGGAAATAATGATAAAAAGAAAAAACAGCAGCATTTCAAATTCATACAACAAAATGCTTGGCAGTCCGGTCGAGTATGATCTCCGTGTTTACGAGAGTATTTTGTCCGAGGTCAAAACGCTCGATCTGACGAAAGCCACTAATGAAAAGATAAAAAAGCAGTCTTCCGATCTAAGCCGTAGGGCAAAAAATGGAGACCCTCTCGACGAGTTATTGGTTGAAGCCTATTCTCTTGTCCGGGAGACATCCAGGCGGACGATCGGCTTAAGACCATTTGATGTCCAGATTCTTGCTGGGATCGCCCTGCATCAGGGCAAGCTTGTCGAAATGCCCACAGGGGAAGGAAAGACTCTTGCGGCCGTATTCCCGGTCTATCTCAATGCCTTATCATGTCAAGGGGTTCATGTCCTGACGTTTAATGATTATTTGGCCCGCCGCGATGCCGAATGGATGGGACCCATATACAAGTTTTTAGGGCTGAGTGTAGGCCATGTCCAGGATGGAATGGAGACCGCTGACCGCCAGAAGGCGTATGCTTGCGACATTACGTATGCGACGGCCAAAGAGGCGGGTTTTGATTTTTTGCGCGACCATCTGTGCTATGAAAAAGAGAATCTTGTGCAGCGGAGCTTTCATTTTGCTCTGGTCGATGAGGCAGATTCTACCCTTATCGATGAAGCCCGTGTTCCTCTGGTCATTGCCGGGAGTATCGGGGAATCCCTGGAAGATCCCGGACACCTGGCAAAAATGGTCAAAAACATCAAACCGGGTGTCGATTTTGAAACCGACGACGGGAAACGCAATATCTTTCTCACTGACCAAGGGCTGAAATATTTTGAAGACACGTTGAACTGCGGCAACCTGCACGACTCCGAAAACCTGGACCTTTTGACCCGGATCAATCTGGCGCTTCATGCCGAATTTCTTATCCACCGCGATGTTGATTACATCATAAGGAACGGGAAGATCGAAGTTGTCGATGAGTTTACAGGCCGGGTTGTTGAAGACAGACACTGGCCGGATGGTCTTCAGTCTGCTTTAGAAACCAAAGAAAAACTCCGGCGGGGAGCCAGTGGAACTCTCCTGGGACAAATCACTCTTCAGCATTTTTTGAGCCTCTATCCCAAGCTTTGCGGAATGACGGCCACGGCCCAGTCCGCAGCAGAAGAACTCCTTACTTTTTATGAACTGAAAACTGTAGTCATCCCGCCGCACAAACCAAACATCCGGAAGGATTTTCCCGATGAGGTATTTACTCACAGGGACGCCAAAACCAAGGCTCTTCTCAGTGAAATCAGAAAATGCCATAAAAGGGAACGCCCTATCCTCGTTGGAACGGCAAGTGTAGAGGAATCTGAGGAGCTTGCCGCAGAGCTCAAACACGCAGGCATCGACTGCAAAGTTCTCAATGCCAAAAACGATGAATTGGAAGCAGGGATAATAGCTCAAGCCGGTGCTCCTGGAGCCGTTACTATTTCGACAAACATGGCCGGCAGGGGGACGGATATCAAACTGGGTGGCGATTCCGAGCAGGAGAGAGAGAAAGTTGTAGCGCTTGGAGGACTCTATGTTATCGGCACAAACAGGCATGAAAGTTTGAGGATAGATATTCAGCTGCGCGGACGTGCCGGACGCCAGGGAGATCCCGGTTCATCCCGATTTTTTGTCAGCCTTGAAGACAATTTAATGGAAAAATTTGGATTAAAAAACTTCTTTCCGCAAAAAATCCGGGACCTAAAGCAAAATGATCCCCTTTCCCATCCTTTAGTCAATCGTGAGGTGGCCCGCAGTCAGAGGGTTATAGAAGGCCAGAATTTTGATGTCCGGAAGACTCTGTGGAAATATTCTTCATTGGTCGAGGAAGAGAGAAAGCTGATTCAACTCCAACGGCAGGAGTTTCTAAATGA
>JAUWVG010000441.1 GCA_030617525.1 Candidatus Aminicenantota bacterium
TCCTATGTCATGAATAATTATTGGGAGACCAATTACAAGGCCTCACAGGAAGGCCCTGTGACGTTCCGATATTCAATGACAGCACATCCCGATTTTAATCCCGCGGATGCGGAACGTTTTGCCATCGAACGCTCCCAACCCTTGATTGTCCTTCCATCAGACAAAACAATCCCTTCATTATCTTTTCTCAAACTGGATTCGTCAGATGTTTTGGTGACCTCGATGAAACCCAGCAAAGATGGACAAGCCATCCTATTAAGGCTTTATAATCCCGGAGAGAAGACGGAAAGTGCCCGTCTCATTTGGGGCTGGAAAAAGCCCGCATCTCTTTATAAAAGCAGCCCGTTTGAAGAAAAAGGACAAGAAATCCTAGAGACTCTTCGTATCCCAGCTTTTGGCATTTTGACTCTTCGCGCCGAAAACTTCAAATGAACAAGCTGGATAATTCATATATTACGTAAAATATCGACATTTTTTATGAATTATTCAGGCAGCTAAAATCCAAACAATCTCGGCAGAAACAAACTGATCTGCGGGAGAAAGGTGACGAGAAGAAGTGCAATAATCATGGCCAGATAGAGAGGGAGAAGGGGTTTCAAGACTTTTGATATGCTTGTACCGGCAATCCCACACCCTACGAACAGAACACTCCCAACCGGCGGCGTACAGAGGCCGATACAGAGATTCAAGACTAAAATGATGCCGAAGTGGACAGGGTCAACACCCAACTTGATCGCTACAGGCAAAAAGATAGGAGTAAAGATCAACACGGCAGGTGTAATGTCCATAAATGTCCCCATGATCAACAGAAAAAGATTGATAACTAAAAGCACGACAATTGGTGAATCCGATAGAGATATCAAAGCAGAACTGATTCCTTGAGGGATGTTTTCGTAGGATATGGCCCATGACATTGCCATAGAGGCCGCAACAAGAAGCAGGACCACGGCTGTTGTCATTGAAGAATTGAGCAGGATTTGGGGCAGTTCCTTCCATTTAATTTCTTTGTACACAAGGACTGAGAGGATAAATGCGTACAGAACGGCAATAGCACTTGCTTCGGTGGCGGTAAAATACCCTCCTACAATACCGCCGATGACAAGAACGATCATAAAGAGGCTTGGCAGGGCATCGAAAAATTTGAGCAAACCCTCCTTAAACTTGACTCTATCAAAGGTTGGATAATTTCGTCTGTATGCTATCACTCCGGACACAACCATAAGGGAGACTCCAATGAGAAGACCCGGAAGATATCCGGCAAGAAAGAGGGCTCCGATCGACACACCTCCGGACGCCAGTGAATAGACGATTAGGATATTACTGGGAGGAATGATGAGTCCGGTTGTGGCTGAGGAGATATTGACAGCCGCGCTGTAGTTCACATCATAACCTTCTTTTTTCATCATAGGAATCATGAATCCGCCAATCGCAGCGGATGTGGCCACTGCTGAACCGGATATCGAACCAAAAAGCATCGCAGCCATAGTGTGCACAAAGGCCAGCCCTCCGGGCAGCATCCCCACAAAAACCTTTGCAAATTCTATCAATCGTCTGGCAATCCCTCCCCTGTTCATAAGCTGACCGGAGAGGATAAAAAAAGGAATTGCAAGAAGAGCAAAGCTGTCCAGCCCCGTGGCCATCCTCTGGGCCACCGTCGTCAGGGCCGGCCCCATTTTTATCCCTAGCAGCAGCGTGGACACAGTCGCCAGTCCAATACTAAAGGATACAGGTACGCCCAGCAGAAGGAGACAAATAAAACTTGCAGCAAGGACCAAGATGTGAAGGACTTCCATTATAGGGCTCCAGTTCTATGATCCTGACTAGTCGAGCTATTCTGAATGTCAAATAGAGTGTCTTTCTGTTTCTTGTAAATCTCAGCAAGAAATAAAAGGGAATAAAACATGAGGAGTAATCCACTCAGTGGAAGCACAAGGTAGACATACCCCAATTTGATGCGCAAAACAGCCGAAATCTGATTGAGGGTAAGAGTGATAATCACCAAACGAATCCCACCAAAAACCATCACAAGGAGTGCAAAAGCAAGAATTAATACTTCGATGAGATATTCGGTCAGGCGTCTGACTCTCCCTGTAAACCGGTTGACCACCACATCGATGGCCAGATGCATCTTTTTTCCGGCGACATAACTGGCTCCCAACAATCCGATCCAAATGAGCAGATACCTGGCCAGTTCTTCCGTAAAGGAACTTGGATTTTTCATCACGAAGCGTGTGAAGACCTGCCATAAGACATTCAGCACATTCGCAGCCATGAGGACAATCAGAGCCCATTCCAAGACTTTATCCACGGATATTTTAATATTATGGAGTCTCATTTGAGGTTTTTTATCTGCTGGATAATTGAGTCGATCTCTGGTAAAGATTTAAAGTTATCATACATGGATTGAACTTTTAGGATAAATTCGGTTTTATTTGGATAGTGAATTTCCACCCCGGCTTCCTGGACACTTTCGAGAGCCAGTTGTGTGGCGTCTTTCCACAGTGTTTTTTGGAGCTGGGCACATTCCTCCACCGCCTCCTGCAGGATCTGTTTGGCTTCCGTGGAAAGATCCCGCCAAGATTTTGTGCTGATCAAGAGGACATCGGGCACCCCTGTATGCTCATCGAGAGAATAAAACTTGCAGACTTCATAATGCCGGGAAAGATAAAAGCTCGGAGGATTGTTTTCCGCCCCATCTACGACTCCCTGCTGGAGAGCGGAATACAGTTCACCCCAGGCAATTGGGGCTGGGGAACCTCCCATAGCTTGAACCATTTTGATGGAGGTGGGACTCTCCTGCGTTCGGATTTTCAAACCTGCCAGATCACTGGGATTTAAAATCGGCTTTTCCTTTGAGTAAAAACTGCGGGTCCCCGCATCAAAATAGCAGAGTCCACGAAGCCAGTATTCTTCTCCCTCTAAAAGAAGGCGTTTTCCAACCTCACCTTCCAGGACTTGAAAACGGTGTTCTTCATCCCGGAAAATATAGGGAAGGCTCAAAACACTCATGGCCGGCACAAATCCTTCCAAAACACTGCAGGAGACTTTTGTCATATCGAGGCTGCCGAT
>JAUWVG010000208.1 GCA_030617525.1 Candidatus Aminicenantota bacterium
TTTGTCTTCCTGCTGTTGACCTTGAGCATCTCCATGAGCATCATCCTGGGCCTCAGGGCCCTGCTGCTGACTGGCGCTGGCCTGCTGGTACATCGTTTCGGTGAGTTTGTGAGAGGCCTGTGAGAGCGTTTCTGTTGCACTTTTGATCTGCTCTAAGTCTTCACCTTCGATGGCCTTCTTGGTGTTAGCAATCTCAGTTTCGAGCGCTTTAGCATCCTCCTCGGAAATCTTGTCTTTGTTGTCCTTGAGGAGTTTCTCGAGGCTGTATATCAATTGATCGGCCTGATTTTTTGCATCGATTGTGTCTCTTCTTTTTTTGTCTTCTTCGGCATGGGCCTCGGCATCTTTGACCATATTGTCGATTTCACTCTCGTCTATTCCGCTGTGGCCTGTGATCGTAATCGCCTGTTGTTTTCCGGTCCCTATATCCTTGGCAGACACGTGCAATATTCCATTCGCATCGATATCAAAGGATACTTCGATTTTGGGAATTCCCCGTGGAGCCGGAGGGATCCCATCAAGATGAAAACGGCCGAGAGTCCTGTTGTGTGTGGCCATCTCTCTCTCTCCCTGTAAGACGTGAATTTCAACACTGGGTTGATTATCAGACGCCGTGGAAAATGTTTCCACTTTTTTGGTTGGGATTGTGGTGTTGCGGGGGATCATCTTTGTGAACACACCGCCAAGAGTTTCAATGCCTAAAGTCAAAGGCGTGACATCGAGGAGCAGGACATCTTTGACGTCTCCTGTCAAAACCGCACCTTGAATGGCCGCTCCTGCAGCGACAACCTCATCAGGATTGACACCTTTATGTGCGTCTTTACCGAAGAGATCCTTCACAATCTGCTGCACTTTAGGAATTCGGGTAGAACCACCAACAAGTATAACCTCATCGATATCAGAAGGCTTAAGTCCCGCATCTTTGAGTGCCTTTTTACAGGGATTGACGGTCTTCTCTATGATACTGCCCATGAGCTGCTCGAGTTTGGAGCGAGACAGTTTCATCAGAAGATGTTTTGGTCCGGAAGCATCGGCCGTGACAAAGGGAAGGTTGATCTCTGTTTCCATTGTGGTAGAAAGTTCCATCTTGGCTTTTTCCGCCCCTTCTTTGAGCCTCTGCAGAGCCATCTTATCTTTAGAGAGATCAACACCCTGTTCTTTTTTGAATTCACTCACAAGCCAGTTCTGAACGACCTGGTCGATATCATCACCACCTAAATGTGTGTCTCCATGAGTGGATTTAACTTCAACAACCCCTTCACCAACCTCAAGGATGGAAATATCAAAAGTTCCTCCACCAAAGTCATAGACAGCAATTGTCTGGTCAATCTTTTTGTCCATTCCATACGCAAGGGCTGCAGCGGTTGGTTCATTGATAATTCTCTCCACTTCCAAACCCGCAATTTTTCCTGCATCCTTAGTCGCTTTTCTTTGACTATCATTAAAATAGGCGGGAACTGTGATGACGGCTTTTGTAACAATTTCCCCCAGATAGTCTTCTGCCGCTTTTTTTAGTTTTTGTAAGATAATGGCTGATATTTCCTGGGGAGTATAAGTCTTACCGTGTGCTTCCACAGCCGCATTTCCATTTTTGTCAGATTTGACTTTAAAGGGAACTTGTTTGATCTCTTCGGGAACCTCTTTTAATCGGCGGCCCATAAATCTTTTTATCGAATAGATTGTATTCTCAGGATTTGTCACACGCTGTCTTTTGGCGACCTGTCCGACGAGTCTTTCTCCTTTTTCTGTAAACGCAACTACAGAAGGTGTTGTTCGTCCCCCTTCTTCATTAGCGATGATGATGGGCTTGTCCCCTTCTGTCACAGCCACGACGGAATTTGTAGTGCCTAAATCAATTCCTATTGTTTTTGCCATTACTAGCCTCCATATAGATTATTGCTTCAATTATGACCTGCATAATGAATCTCTATATAATATAAAACTTGAGCGTGTGTTTGTCAAGTATATTTGATAACAACATGTACAATATATCTCGTATCTGACAATAACATAAAAAAAAAGGGATCCTGAAATCAGGATCCCTTTTTATTTGAAAGGTTGTTAAGGTCGGATGTTTTATTTGTCAGGGTCAGCAATAAATCCCTTTTTCATCATCATCTGGACTTCATCACGTGCCTGTTTGATGATCTGTTCGGCTTGTTCCCGCCTTACTTTTTCTGAAGATCTGACTCTTGCGACTCCCTGTTCTATACCCATATTGCCTACAGCAACAGCTTCCCTTGGAAAAACTTCCCACTCATCCATATTTGGAACAATGTAATCTTCGTGCAGCCCATTGTCTTCGGCGACTTTGGCCAATTCTTTGGCCGCCGCAATACACATTTCATCTGTAATTTTAGTGGCCCGGATATCCAGTGCTCCACGGAAAATTCCGGGGAATCCGAGGGAGTTATTGACCTGATTGGGAAAATCCGAGCGCCCTGTGGCTACAATTCTGGCCCCGGCTTCTTTGGCTTCCCATGGCCATATTTCGGGAACAGGATTGGCTTCAGCAAAAACGATAGAGTCATCAGCCATGCTTGATATCCATTCCTTCTTTATGACTCCAGGCCCGGGCTTTGAAGCCGAAATGACGACATCCGCTCCCTGCATGGCTTCTTTGATGTCTCCTTTACGGCTATCTTTGTTTGTCGTCTCACAGATATGCCATTTTTCCTTGAACTTCGTCTGGAGTAATCCCCGGTCTCCCCTGTCCCTGTGCAGAATTCCCTTGGAATCTACTTGAATAATATTTCCGGGATTAACTCCAGCCGTGACGATCAAGCGGGAAATGGCTATGTTTGCGGCTCCAGCTCCGATCAGAGTCACTTTAATTTCGCCCATCTTCTTCCCTACAATTTTAACCGCATTGATAAGGCCGGCAACAGTCACACAGGCTGTTCCCTGCTGATCATCGTGCCAAACAGGAATTTCCATCTCTTTCCTTAGAGTGTCCAGAATATGAAAGCATTTAGGATGAGAGATGTCTTCTAGATTGATTCCCCCGAATGTGGGTTGAAGCCATTTGACTACCTGAATAATTTCTTCCGGATTTTTCGTGTCCAGACAGAGGGGAAAGGCATCAACTCCACCGAGGTATTTGTACAGAAGAGCCTTCCCTTCCATCACTGGAAGACCTGCTTCCGGTCCGATGTCTCCCAATCCTAACACACGGGACCCATCGGAAATGACAGCCACAAAATTCCATTTGTTCGTCATTTCATAGGCAAGATCTTTGTCTTCCTGGATTTTTTTACACGGTGCAGCTACGCCCGGCGTGTACCAGATGGCAAAATCTTCAAAATTTCGAATCCGGCACTTGGGCATGATGCCAATTTTTCCTTTATAAAAGGGATGAAGCCTGAGAGCATCTTTTGAAGGCTGTTCGGCCTTAGCCAGCAGCTCTTCAACCGTCACTTCTTTTTTCATAAAAAACCTCCTTAGGCTGTATAAATCCTCTTATAAAACGACTCCAGCCTATTTATTAAGATATATAATAAATGCTTTAAAAACAGTCCATTATATTCCCATAAAGATTAAAGTCAAGTGATTTAGCTTTCCCTTTCTCACCTGTGAAGAAAACACCTTTCACTGTCGGCTTGGTCTGGTTTTTTTGTGACAATCATTGCGATACCATTTTCATCGGCTTTGGCAATAACATCCGCATCTCGAATCGATCCCAGAGGGTAAATAATAGCGGTAATTCCGTGTTTAGAAGCCAGCTCGACCACATCAGGGAAAGGCATAAACGCATCGGAAGCCAAAACACAATCCTGCGGGCCATACCCTCGAAAAGAAAATTTAATAGCATCTTCCGCGGCATCGATACGGCTTCGCTGTCCGGAACCGATCCCGTGCACCTTATTTTTTGTTCCGATAACAATAGCATTGGACCTTGTAAAACAGGCCACATTCCAAGTAAATACGGCAGCATCCAACTCATCTACGGTGGGCTGTCTTTTTGAAACTACATCCACAGAGTCCAAGGATTTGATGCGAGAGTCAAACCGTTTCTGTACTAAAAGCCCTCCCGCAACTCTTTTAAATTCCAGGTCTGCATCAACGGACACCTCATCGCAGAAGGCTCCCATTTTCACAACCCGGAGAGGCTTTCTTGAGCCCAATATCTCTAAGGCCCGGGATGAAAAATCAGGAGCATAGACGACCTCGACATTTCTTCCCGGCTCCGTGATGAGTTCGGCCAATGTGTTATCGACCTTGTAGTTGAATACATCCACGCTCCCGAAGTTAGACAGAGGATCACACTTCCAGGCCATTTCAAAAGTCTCAGCCGGAAGGGTCCCCATTGCAACTCCACTGGGCATTTCATGCTTGATGAGGACACAGATCTGCAGATTTTCATAGATCGAAGTCAGTTTCCTGGCAAGCCGTTGTCCCAGGTCCATATCGCCTACGTTGATGTAGCTTAAACCTTTGGAACCTTCTTGAAGAACTTCAAAGGTGGCCATATTGGGACCGGATGCTCCATCTTCCTCATAAAAAGCAGCGGGATATCCAGGGTTTTCTCCGTACCGCATGGAGAGTTTTTTCGAAAACTTGATCTCTCCAAAATTCATAATCTCTTGGAAATCTTCACCAACTTTAGTCCTGTACTGTTTTCGAGTCGTTTTATCGATATCTTTCATTTTTTTTTATCCCTTTCACTCCTGTTGATGATAGAGAGTGTATAATGTTTGCTGTCAATGGGATCACCATAAACACAGGCAACAGATACTCTAAAATCACTGTGTTTCCCCTCCTTGGGTTTCATGGCCTCATACGCTGCAGCAGCCATGTCCTCGGCAGATGCTTCTGTGATAAAGACATCCTCCGGAAGACCGATGAATGAAGGTAGAGGATCTTTATTATCCCCAGTATAGGTTGAGATCATTTTCCCTTGTCCGGGTATCAGTGGAATTTCAAAATATTCACGTTGAGGGGTTCCATCGTCTGCTCTTTTTATGATACTGAGTGCAGCATTGCTTGAAGACAGAATGCAGCCGCTTATCCTGGGGGTAAAGGTCGGCACATCGGGTTCGTATTCCCAGTTAGCCAATGTCGATTTAAGAACATGGACAGCATTTCCAGCACCACGTGCCGCAGCCTGGATATCATCTGTCTGCTTGCCGTTGCTGACGATTATTCCCTCAGAAAGAAGAATCGCAGGATAGATCAACAGATTCACATTCCCTGTTTTTAGAATCGATTCATCGGTCGGTTTTACAAGGAATTTATGATCAGAAAACTCAATTTTTCTGGCCTGACTCGAAGGAGACCGGCCGGTAATCGCGTATAAAACAACGACGTTTTTCCCCGTC
>JAUWVG010000332.1 GCA_030617525.1 Candidatus Aminicenantota bacterium
TCAGGACAGTATATCCTTTTCGTTTGCACCTATCAACATCTTTTCCGGCTTGGTCCAGATTTTTCTGAGACGTGAATTCTTTCGCTCTTTGGGGATCGACACCCAGAGCGATAATCTCCCTTGGGGAGGCCAGACGGGCCCTGTGGATAGATGAGAAATGTTTGTAGATTTTTTCCGCCGATTTTAATTCCTCGGCGAAAATCCGGTTGAAAACGATCCAGTCAATTATGTTGGTGCTATTCTTCACTTAAGACAATGCGCCGGAGGGATGGCAAATATCGGGATGCTGCTGTAGGAGATGACCTTTTCGGTTGTACTTCCAAGAAAGAACCGTTCCAGTTTGCTGTGCACACAGGTGGAGATTACGATCATGTCGAATTTCTGGGTTTCGGCATAGTCGACAACACCGAGAGAGGCATTGATGGCCCGGTAGACATCTTCGGTGACCCGGATATCCTCTTTTTCCGTACTCTTTCGTCTTTTGAGCCTTTTGAGGACGGAATTAAACATGTCGTCCAGGACACGGGGCGAAAATTCGTAGTCATGGAGCTCCAACACATGGAGGAGGGTAAGGTCGGAGTCCAGCCCCTTGGCCAGTTTCCATGCAAAATCCCGTTCGACCTCTTCCTGTTTGGAGAAATCCGTGGGCACAAGGATCTTCTTAAAGGCGGGTTTTCCGGTTCTCTTCTTGGTCAGCAGGATGGGAACTGTGGAGTTTCTCAGAACTTGGTTAGCGACGCTTCCTATAAAGAGTTTTTCTACGGCTGAGACTCCTCTTTTCCCCATGATGATCAAATCCACTTTCTGTTTTTCGGAAGTTTCGATGATCTTCTTTGAGGCATTGCCTTCGAGGACGAGATTTTTGAATTCGAACCGCTGTTTTTTCTGGAGTGCGGTAAGTTTACGTTCGGCTTCTTTTTTCATCATCGTGATCCGCTTGGTGAGCTCGGTCTTGATGACAGCAGTGGTGTTGTAGAGTGTCGGGGAAAAATCGGGGACAACATGCAGGGCTATCAGTTTGGCATTAAACGTCTTGGCAAAGTGTTTCGCATAGACAAAGGCTTCTTGTGCTTCATCCGAAAAGTCTGTGACCCAAAGAATTTTTTTCAAAAAAACGCCCATATGATTCTCCTCTTCTAGTTTGATGCTTTTTTCACGGTGTCACAAATATTTTATCAGGATCATGGAAAAACACAAGGGAAAAGCCCTCAGCACACTTATAGACGCACCTTAAAAGTTTTTTATCTCACTCACAACGGTTTTCCCATTCCATGATTCTTTAAGCGTTCTGGGAAGATGATGGAGAAATCCGTATGGAGAGGACAAAAGGGGTGGATGGCGCGGCCATCGAAGAGCAAAGCGACGTGGCAATCTTTTCTCCTCTGTCATTACGAGGAGCAATGCGACGTGGTAATCTCCACATTGAGATTGCTTCGTCACATCATTCCTCGCAATGACAAACATCATGTAATTGAGAAAAACTCATTGCATCAATCAGGGGAATCCCCTATATTATGTGAGACATAAAATGATTAAAAAGAATCACTTTAAACTTATCTTCGGGCTGGCGATCGGTGCGGTATTTATGTATTTTGCCTTCCGGAAAGTGGATTTTGCGCAGATGGGGGAGGCGCTCAAACGCGCCAACTACTGGTATCTCGGGCTTGCCCTTCTCTTTCTTTTTTTCAGCCACTGGATGCGGGCCGTCCGCTGGCGTTATCTGATGGCCCCGATTAAAAAAGTTAAAACCAAGCACCTATTCTCTGCGCTTATCATCGGCTACATGGCCAACACGTTTACACCCGCACACCTCGGTGAATTCTTACGTGCCTATGTCCTCAGCAAAAAAAGTCAGGTCAGAACCAGTTCGGTATTTGGAACCATCGTCACAGAGAGGATCATCGATGTGTTCACACTACTTTTTCTTATGGCTCTGACATTTGTGGTCTTTCCTTTTCCGGACTGGGTGACCAAAAGCGGTTATGCAACATTTGCCGGAGTAGTGATTTTGCTTGTTCTTCTTATCGTCATGAAAAAGCATCGCGATACATCATTGCGTATATTGAATAAGATCCTCAAGCCCCTGCCTAAAAAAGTCTCATCAAAAGTGGATGGACTGTTCCACTCATTCCTCGACGGTGTAGTTGGGCTCAAGAACTGGCGCCATTACACGATAACGATTGTTCTCTCCCTAATCATCTGGGCCTGTTACGGAGCCGTCCTCCAGGTGAGTTTTTACGCGTTTGACTTTGTGGCCATATACGACCTGCCGTGGACGGCCGCACTCGTAGCTCTTGTGATCACCACCATCAGCGTGATTGTACCTTCCTCTCCGGGTTATGTCGGCACTTACCACTGGCTCTGCCAACTGTCGCTGGGGATGTTTGCCATCCCAAAAAGCGAAGCCCTCACCTTTGCCTTTGTCGCCCACGGGATCAATTTCATCCCGATATTGATTGTGGGACTGGTAATTGCAAGTGTAGAAGGAGTCAGTCTCTCCAAAGCACCCCAACCCTCCAACAAATGGGGCTAGGATTTGAATATCAAATGTGAGTTTATTCGAAAAGTCTTCTTCCGTTCGCAACAGATCGAACCGCTCTAGATAGACAAATTTCATAATGCCCTTCGCATTCTCGATTAAAAGGTTCATTCATGTTTGACATGAAATATTTTGTGAATTAGGATTATTTTAAAAAGACAGGTCCGAATAGGAATAAATCTGCATGAATCACAAAAAATCTAAATATAGAAAATATTTCCTTAAATTATTATTTTTTGCACTCATCATAATTTTGATACGTGGGATTATTTTTAGCTGGGGATCTTGGGCATCTTCTGGGATTGATTATAATACTCACGCATTCATTCTCAAAGAGTCTTATAAAAGATTAGAGAAAGACCCTGCCTTCATAAAAGGTATCTTTCCCTTATTGTCTACAATATTGGATCACGAAGGCATTTCAATGGACCTAACTGGTCCGGGACCTGATGCTATCCTGAATTCTGTTTCCAGCGATCATTATTATAATCCAAGGACACAAGAGGGAGATGCTCCTAAGCGGTCTTCCTTTTTTTTTAGTCAGCTTAAAGGATCGATTGAAGGAAAGATCACAAAAGAGCGTGAGGAAAAATCTGCTGCATATCTTGCCCATTATATCGCGGATATGAGTGTTCCTTTTCATGTTTTAGGAATATCTGCACCTAACGAAAATCCTGAAAATTTTATAAACGGGATAACAGATGCCAACGGAAGAGTTCTATTAAATGAAAAAATTCAAGGGAATAATCAGAGTTTTTTAGATAAAAATTGGGCTGATGAATTAGAAGCGTGGAGGGAGGCCCATGATGAGCATTGGAAATATGTCAATTGGTTCGACCCCTGGTACTATGATGATTGGTGGGGATCGGCGTTTAGTTCTCACATTGAGTGGGAAAGGAAGGTAAACCACGTGTCGGCAGCCGGTCCAAATGAGTATTCTCCTTTATACACTTCACTTCTAGAGAAAAAAACCCCAAATGGAAGTCAAAAAATAATCGGAGAGATGACAAAAGAACGCGCTCTTTTTACAAGAAATAATTTAGACAGGGTAAATGGAGACTTTACTAGACACGATAAACAGAGGGCATTAAATGAAGCTATCACCGATGTTTTTACTGTTTGGAGAGCCGCATTCAGTGCCCTGCAGCCTCTTGTTTCAATAGAGCAAGATCCTGTTACCGGTTTAAATAAGCTAATTGTACATCTGAGAAATTTAGAAGACACAGAAGCAGCCAAAGATATCAATGTACACGTTGAAATTATAAATGGAGAGCTGACCGGACCAGATAATTGGACAATACCTCTGTTGGAACCCTTCGTAAAGAATGTGATAGACAACCAGATAGACATCGACAAATGGACCATCGACAGCTCGTATAATGATGTATGGATCAAAGTAATTGTGACTGGAAAATATGTTGAAACTCCTGATTCAGAGAAAGTTATTCTTGAAAAAAACCTGATACTTCCCCCAAAAGTTAAAAAAATTAAAC
>JAUWVG010000417.1 GCA_030617525.1 Candidatus Aminicenantota bacterium
TGAATAGAAATCCGACGATTCATCAACCTCATCAAGATTCCAGGAAAGAAGTCCTAAATTTATGTAACATTCCATCTGAATTTTTTTATCATTTCTCTCTATTGCTATGCTTAGACATCCCTCAAATGATTGAACAGCGAGATCAAAATTCCCCGCTCTTAGATGATTTTTTCCGTTTGTGAAGAGAGCATCTATCTCGTCTTGGCTGATATTATGGCTATTAAAGGAAGAAAGAGTTGAGAACAACGACATAAAAATGAAAACAAGAACAATAGCTTTCAACCTCATTTTGCCTGAATAATTCATAAAAAATGTCGATATTTTTCGTAATACATTTAATATCATACGGTTATTCCCACCAATTCAAACAATTTTTTAACCTCAAAATCCAATTCATCTTATTACAAAATAGTGAAAAGTGAAAGTTTACCGGGAAAAGTAAAAAAAAACGGCTCATTTGCATTAATTTTGACAAAATCGATGAGTTCAAAACGTCATATATATTGAGAGTATCGAATAAATTGGATTTTTCGTGCTCGTTTATTATGTACGTCAAACAACAGGCCAGGGTGCTACCCTGTTTTAAGCAAATTGGGATTTGATGGGAACCAATAAGGTTGGATTTTATTTAAGCAGATAAATACAGGAATAAATTGCACAAAACACACCAAAAACTTTCTTCACATCTACAATCGGCAAGAGATGAAGAACGGAATCTGATTGCTAGTGAACTTCATGATACCATTGGACAGGCATTAACCGCTCTTAAAATGGATCTCTTTATACTGGAAAAATATCTTCCTCAAGATCAAGATGAAATTTCTGCTAAAGTTCAGTCAATGAATGTCCTCCTGAACCACTCCATCCAATCAATAAGGAAGATTTACTCGGAATTAAGACCTACTCCATTGGAACTCACCGGCTTGGCGGAAGCCATCGAAGACTATTTGAATAAATTTCAGGATCAAACGGGAATCCTTATCGATCTCGAGATAAAATTAGAAGGGATAGAGCCAGAAAAAAGTCGTTCCATTGAACTATTCCGAATTCTACAAGAAGCTTTCAACAATGTGAGATGGCATTCACAGGCCTCCCATGTGAAAGTGAATCTTGTGAAAAATTCAAACCATATCAATCTGGTCATTAAAGATAATGGAATCGGCATCAATACAGAAGAGCTTTCAGATTCCGCTTCATTTGGAATTATCGGGATGAAAGAGCGCGCGGAATTTTTGATGGGAAAGTTTGAGATTGGAGGTGTTCCTAATCAGGGAACCACCGTCAAAATAAGTTTCCCGATATAATCACCCCTAATTAATGCCCTCCTAATTATCAGGCAAGAAATCTTTCACAATTTGACCGAATAATTTTCACTGTGATATATTGATTTTGAGGGACATCAAATGACATTTCCGAAACAAATAAGAATGTGGCTATTTTATGCCCTGGTTTTTGTCTCAGCCCTGATCCTAATGTTCGATGAACCGCATTACTTCTGGATTGAACTCCAGTTCGCCCTTTTCATCTGGATCGCTACGGCTTTGACCCGTTCTGCCTCGACAAGGCTGGGGACAGCGGCCTGGGCCGGAGGTGTAGGTTTCAGTATACTGCTCCTCCTGCTTTATGGGAACCTGCTCAAACTAACCGGCGTCAATCCTGACAGTGTTTGGATGGCTTCGCTTTTTTTTCCGGTCGCAGAGGAGATCGTGAAGATTCTGCCTGTCATCCTGTTCGCGCTTTATTTTTGGCGAAAACGAAAAATGACCTTCAATCCCTCCACTTTCCTCTTCCTGGGGATTATGGTAGCGGTCGGGTTCAGCATGCTGGAAAAAAGTTACTGGGAGAATATTTCTTTTCCCTTCACTTATGGCCCTCACCTCGGTAACTTCTATTTTTTCAGCGACGCACTGGGGATCTACGTCAAATCCAAACCCCTGGGTTTTATCGGCCATGGAGCAGCTACCGGCCTCATTGCCATGGGCATAGGGCTGGGTCTTTACTTCCGGAAGATCAAGGCTTTTCGATCCTTTTGGTGGCTTTTCCTGCTTTTTCCGGCTCTATGGATACTACTGGAACACTGTCTTCTGAATCTCTATTACGCCAACGGTTCAACCGCCCTTCTTTTTTTTGGAGGAGGCCAATTCACTCCATGGATATTTCTTCTCTTTCTGGCAGCCACGGTTGGGATCGATCTGGCGGCCGCGGTCCGCACCTGGAAACTTTCGCCCCGCCTGCAGGAGCGATACCGGCTGATACGGGCCTATCCACAGCACCAGAACAAGAGGAAAAGAAAAGTCCACTGGACTTGGCTCCGTCTGGCGGCCGAACAGCTCCGCTTTCTGAACCTTGTTGCCTGGAATACAAGGGGACAGACAGAAAAAAAGGAGGAATAAGATGGATTTTCTGAGCAGTATTTTAGAATTCGGCCTCAACGCCTTCGGCAAATCTGGTGGGATTCCAACCACGGCTTCGGGTGTCTCTCTTCTGGGGTCGCTTCTTTACCAACAGTATAATGATGAAGGCCATCAAATCTGGTGGGACACTTTTATGGAACAAGGTTATGAGGTCGGTGAAAGAGCCTATTACGAATATATGGCCGACAAACTGGACATGACTCCCGACGAATTCCGGGAATTCCGGGACTCACACTACAAGGGGTCACTGGACGAGGTCGCCCGCTGGAAGGAGAACCATCCCGATCCCATGGATGTCCTTGTCGATATGGTCATGGAACGAACCGGGGGGAAATAGCAGAATAATATTGTCCTGACAAATTGACTGATAGATAAAATCGCCGATGTCAGGTATAGAAAGCCGGACTCAAACTCTAAGAATTGAGAAAAGATCCTTCTTTTTTAAGTTGATTATTTAAATAAGTTTAAATAGAATATAGGCAGGTTTGGAATAAAAATTAAGGAGCTGGGATGATGAAGTCCCTAAAAAGATCGCATTTTTTCTATTTTCTGTTCATTTTCGTATTAACATTTTCTTCGCTGGGAGCTTTTCAAGCAATACCCGAGGTCATCTGTGTTCTCCAAGTCAACCCCATCAGAGCCAATGTCAATGACCCCATTCAGATAGATATCAGCGGCAGTAAGAATACCTTTACTGTAGAAATAAATGTATTCGATTCTGCCGGAAAAAGGATACGCCAAAAAATTGTAGAATTTGAAAATGCCGTTTGGCACACAAGTTTTTCAACTCCCGGTGATTATGTAATCAAAGCGAGGGCTTTTAATCTGGTTGGGACTCAATCCTTAAATGAGTGTGAGGCAGTCGTTCACATCAA
>JAUWVG010000453.1 GCA_030617525.1 Candidatus Aminicenantota bacterium
AACGCATTGTATCAAAGTGAAAGATATTATACAATTTTGCAGAATATTATCCTGAATAATTCACGAGTCTAGAATGCCACAGATGCGAGGCGTCGACGTATGAAGCTGTACTCATGTACCGCAAATGCGTCGCAACAAAGCAGATGGGGTATTATCGGCTCGCCCCCTTGGGGTAAAAAATGTTGATTATGGATAAAAAGTCAAACGAAAACAAAGTATTCAAGATGTTTTCCTGAAAAACAAAGGAACATACTGAAAATACAGAAATTAAAGTAAACATCGACATTTTTTATGAATTAATCAGGTTAATCCCCAATAAGGACAAATATGAACAAAAAAACAGCGGATGTTCTCGTGATCACTCCTCATCCGGATGATGCAGAGTTTGGTGCGGCCGGCACAGTCGTCAATCTGGTCCGAAAAGGTAAAGAGGTCGTTTACATAGTCTGTACAGACGGAAGTAAGGGGACAGACGATATCAACGTTATTCCTGAAGACCTGGTCAAAATTCGAGAAAAAGAACAGAGGGAGGCCGCCAAGACATTGGGAGTCAAAGACGTTATTTTCCTTGGATATGAAGACCAAAATATCAATGAAACTCCGGAGTTCAGAAAAGAAATCGTCAGACTTATCAGAACATACAGGCCTGAATTGATTATCAGCTCTGATCCCTACCGGCGTTATATATGGCACAGAGATCATCGAATTGTTGGCCGCGTGGTCTTGGATGCCGTTTTTCCCTATGCACGAGATGTGTGGGCCTATCCTGATCTTATTCAAGAAGACCTCCAACCCCACAATGTAAATGAGATGTGGCTCTGGGCTCCGGAAGACAGCGATATAAATTTTCGCTCCGATATAACCGACACATTTGATATTAAACTCAAAGCCTTACGCTGCCACAAAAGCCAAATTAAGGAATCTTTTTCAGCAGAAATGGAAAAATGGTTGTGTACAAGAGCCAAAGATTTGGCTGAAGGAGAGGATTTTAAGCTAGCTGAGGGCTTTCATCGGGTCGAAATTTGGTGGTAGGAATGATCCTTTCCTGATTCAAATCGGCAAAAATCCGCTGAGTCTCTTTCCCCGTCTTCTCCCATGAAAATCGATCGATAACGTCCTGCCGGATTTTTGCCTCCCCCCAAAGAAGATGCTTCTTCTGGTAAAATTCTTTAAGCCCATTTGCAAGTGCCTCCGGACTGCCTGGAGCAAAGGAAAATCCGTTTTTCCCCTCTTTGACAATCGTCTTCATTTTCCCCACATTGGAGACAAGCACAGGAGTACCGCAGGCCAGTGCCTCCACAACGACCAGTCCGAATGACTCATACAGTGAAGGAACGATCAATGTGTCCGCTGCAGAATAATAGTCTTTTAAAACCTTCTGCTCTTTTGATCCCAAGAAAACAATTTTTTCTGTCAAACCAAAGCTCTCTACGGCCGCCTTTACTCGGTTGGCCTCATGATTATAAGAAAGTTCAGAGCCCTTTTTGCCTCCTCCGATAACGATTAGCCTAAGCAGAGGATCATGGGATTTATTGAGTAAAGCAAACGCTTCAATAATTGTCATAAGACCTTTAATCGGTTCCACCCGTCCCACATAGAGCAGGATTTTTTTATTCTCTGAGAATCCGGACTCCGAATAGACCCTTTTTGCTTTCGACGGATAAAATAAATTATGGTTGACACCAGGATAGATGACTTTGATTTTCAAAGCAGAGACTCCGTATTCTCCCATCAAATTCTTTTTTTCCTCGGAAGACGAAGAGATAATCAAATCTGCCGTGTGTGAAAGATGCCGTTCTGCCAACAAACGGTATCTGTGTTCAGGTTTGCTCGAAACTCGATTCTTCAGAAAAGCCAATGTGTGATAAGTATGGACAAGAGGGATATTAAAATATTGTTTTAAGTATTCCCCTACCAGACCCGACAGCCAGTAATGTGTGTAGATCGCCGTGTAGCTCTTTTTCTCTTTACACATAAATCTCTTGAGGTTTTCAACAAACTCAGGAAGATAATCATAGAGCGATTCGCGGTCAACAAACCTGTCCGGACCGGCTGGAAGATGAACGACTCGGACACTAGGATTCAACTTTATTACTCTATCTGTCCCCAGATTCAGGTCTCTCGTGAAAATATCGATCTCTGTGTCCGGATCACAAGCCAGAGCTGTACTCAGTTCTTTCAGATAGACATTCATTCCACCGACACCTTCACCACCAACTGGGGACAACGGGCAGCAGTGAAAGCTGACAGCACATATTTTCATGAATTCATCTCTTTTTTAGACAATTTGAAGTCCATTATTTTACACTCTTTTGCCCCGAAATAATATTTATATCTCTCTCTTCCCCTTAAGAAATCAGCACGTCTCAAGTTGTCTTCAATGGCCTGTTGGATGGATTGATTAAAAAGATAGATCCCGGGACTGAATGAAGCATAATTTGGATTAAAGGCAATATTATAAAAATGGATTTCGTCGTTATAGACAAAGTTGAGCAGGATGGCTGCCAGGTCATCCTCAAGATTAAGCACGTTAAATTCAATCCAGCCTTTTGTGGAAAAAAGAGCCGTGATGGTGCGGAAAAAGCGTTCGACTCCTTTTTTCTCCCAGAATTGCTGTTTGGATGAACTGCTCTTTCTATGCAGCTCTATAAAGAGATCGATACAATTTCGGACTCCTTCAGAATCCTTCACACGGTTATGGAGGAGACCTTTTTGTGACTCAATTTTCCTTTTTTTCCTGCGCAGTTCATGCCGGTTCTTCCTATCCAGATTATCCATATACATCTCATAAGATGAGGGGAGGTTAAGGCTGGGGGCCGCTTCTGTTTCAATGACCGCGTGTTTGAGATGGGATTTATTCGCCATTTGAGGAAGAAGAAATAATGTCGGTGATTCTTCGCGAATATTAATCAAGTGGAGATTTCTGTCTGGCTTAATTTCTTTTTGCCAAAATTCAA
>JAUWVG010000033.1 GCA_030617525.1 Candidatus Aminicenantota bacterium
TTTATAAAGGGCACCATACTGCAGTTTTTTATTCTTTTGGGATTGTGGCTTCTTTTAAGCGGCAAATATGATTGGTTACACATAAGCCTCGGGGTTGCATCTGCCTTTATAGTTACGGCCCTCCAGTTGCGAATAAACAAATATCTTTACTATCAGAAAAAGATTGCCAAAGAGAATTCTCTAAGCTGGAGCCGTCTGATTATCTATATCCCTTGGTTGATTTGGCAGGTCATTCTTGCCAGTCTTCAGGTTGCGTACGTAGTCCTGCATCCCCGAATGCCCATCAATCCAAGTCTTTTAAGATTCAAAACCAAACTCCCAAATATTGCAGCAAGGGTGATTCTTGGAAATTCCATCACCTTAACTCCAGGTACTCTGACCATCAACATTGCTGATGATGAATTTCTCGTCCATGCATTAACGGATGCATCTCAATCCGGGATTGTGGATGGTTCGCTGCCTAAACAGGTCGCAAAACTCTATCATCGTCGGCCGACAACGGTCATCGATGACATCCGTGTAGAAAAAAGGATCAAGAGAAAATAATGCACGATTTTTTCACTTATCTCGCCGTTGTATTGGCTGTCATCATTTTTATTCCCCTCTATCGTGTTCTGACGGGACCGCGTTTAATTGACCGCATGTTGGGAGCCGGAGCCATTGCCACTAAAACGATGGTCATCATCCTTCTTATGGGCTTCATATTTGACCGGGAAGATATGTTTATTGACATCACACTGGCCTATGCATGTCTCAATTTTATCACAGTGATCGCCGTGGCTAAGTATATCGAAACAAGGACGCGTAATAGAAAATGAGCTTTTTTGATCTGCTGTCTATCCCGTTGATCAGTGCAGGTGTTTTTTTCCTTCTTGTTGGAAGTATTGGTCTGATCAGGCTGCCGGATTTTTATTCCCGAAGTCATGCTACAGGGAAAGCCGATACACTGGGAATCCTTCTGATTTTGAGTGGTTTTATTATGATTGAGGGATTAACGCTCAATAGTGCAAAAATGCTGATCATATTGACCTTTGTGGCGCTGACCAATCCTACGGCTACGCATGCCTTGGCCAGGGCAGCTTTTTTCTTTGGTGTCAAACCAAGATTTAAAGACGATTCTAAAATAAAGGTGAAAAAATAGATGCACTGGGAAATAGAAATCACGTTGTTTATTGTCCTGATCCTTGTCGCCCTGATTTCACTCGCGGTGCGCAATCTTCTCACGGCTGTTGTGACTCTCACCGTTTTCAGCTTCGCTGCAGCTCTGCTCTATGTCGTCATGGGGGCGATTGATGTGGGATTCACGGAAGCCGTTGTCGGAGGTGGAATAACCGGAGTGTTAATGGTGGTTCTCATATTTAAAACATCCCGGAGGAGTTCAGATTGAAATACATTAACTATTTCATTTTACTCGTCTTCCTATTTCTGTTGATTTATGCTTCAACCGGACTCCCAAATAGAGGGGACCTCGACAGTGTCGTCAACCGGGATAGAAGCCCTTCCGGCACTCAAAATGCTTCTTCTTATTATATCCGTAATGCTTACAAAGATACGCATACGCCAAACATGGTTACAGCTGTTCTGGCCGATTACAGGAGCTATGACACACTGGGTGAGGAAACAGTCATACTGACGGCTGGGCTCATCTGTTTTCTACTGTTGCGAAGGAGACGGAAAGACGATGAAGAGTAATGAAGATAATCCGATCACCACTTTGATCAGTTCGATCGTCGCTCCATTCATCCTTCTGTTTGGGATGTATATTATCGTTCATGGTCACTACAGCCCTGGAGGTGGCTTTCAGGGCGGAACGATGCTGGCCGCAAGTGTCATTCTAATACGTTTGGTGCTTGGGAGTGAGGTCGGCCAGCTTCAGTTTAACAGCACTTGGGGAACTCCTTTGGGGTCACTTGGAGTTCTAATCTATTTTGGAACGGGTTTGGCGGCCGTTTTTTTTGGAGGGACGTTTCTTAACTATCATTTTTTACCCATAGCACAGGAGGCCTCAATGAAAAGGTCTCTTGGGATATTGTTTGTTGAAATTGGAGTTGGTCTGGCTGTTATGGCCATTTTGATTGCGGTTTACGATGACTTGTTAGGGGAGGAGCCCGATGCTTGATTTTTTTGCAGGTCATTATGCCTACTGGTTTATTTTGGTGCTATTGGTTATCGGTCTTTACGGGATGATTTTTAAAAAGAATCTCGTGAAAAAAATTATCGGCATGTCTATTTTCCAGGTTGCAATCATTCTTTTTTTTGTGGCGAGTGCATCCAAATGGAATGCCACCGTTCCCATACTGGAGCACGGCATTCAAGGGGAAGCTTTGGTTCAGTACATCAATCCTTTGCCCCATACATTGATGCTGACGGCAATTGTTGTCGGTGTTGCCATCAATGGAGTGGCCTTCGCATTGATCATACGGATATACCGCCGGTACAGAACTCTGGATGAAAACACCCTTTTGAGAAATATGAAAGATGATACAGAATAACGCACCTGCTCTTGTCCCATTGATATTCCTTTTTGCAGGAATCATTATCCCTTTGGCAGCCTTGAAACTCCGTTCTTCTGCCTACTTTATTGCGCTCGGCGCCACTCTTGCAAGCACAATCGTTTCCATTTCCAATGTGATTTTTGTTTTAGACTCCGGCCCTGTTCGATATTTTTTTGGAGGATGGCCTCCACCTATAGGGATAGAATATGTCCTTGATCCGCTGTCTGCGTTTTTGACGGCTGTCATCAACGGGATCACTTTAATTGTGTTGATTCATGCCGGGAAAATCGTTGAAAAGGAAATCCAAGAACACAGAAGAGTCCCATATTATGCCCTTGTCATGCTGTTTCTCTGCGGTTGCAATGGAATTATTTTGACAGGAGATTTTTTTAATCTCTATGTATTCCTTGAAATATCTTCTTTGGCCCTCTACGGTATGGTTGCGGTAGGGGACAAAAAAGCTCCTATCTCCGCCTTCCGGTACTTGATTATGGGAACGGTTGGTGGTGGCTTCTATCTTCTTGGAGTCGGGTTTCTCTATGTCCATACAGGCTCCCTCAATATGGCAGACATCAAAGAGATTCTTCCGGTTCTGGGAACGAATCCTGTGGTGATTGTGGCGTTATCCTTGATGGTTTTAGGTTTTGGCATAAAGATGGCCTTATTTCCTTTGCATGGATGGCTTCCGGATGCTTATACCCACGCTCCCTCGGCATCTTCGTCAATCATGGCCCCTATTGGAGTGAAGATCGGAGCTTACGGGATTTTGCGGATTCTTCTGTTTGTATTCGGAATAAAATTTGTAACACAGGTTTTTCCAATCGCTCAAATATTAACCTGGTTTTCTGCTGCCGGTATCATATACGGATCAATTATGGCCATTTCTCAGGACGAGATGAAAAGGATGTTGGCTTACAGCAGTATTTCTCAGATTGGCTATATTGGACTCGGCATTGGCCTTGCTAATCCCTACGGGATTATTGGTGCTGTTCTTCATATATTAAATCATGGATTGATGAAGGCCTGTTTGTTTTTGGTTGCGGGGAATTTTCGCATGAAACTGGGCCATTCGAATATCAAGAATTTTAATGATACTTTGCGGAAAAAGATGCCGTGGACAACTGCTGCTTTTGCTGCCGGGGCCTTAGCCATGGTGGGGATCCCCCCAACAGTTGGATTTTTCAGCAAATGGTACCTTGCTCTAGGTACGATTGAAAATAAAAGCTGGATTTTACTGGCTGTCATCCTTTTGAGCAGTCTGCTTAATGCGGTTTACTTTTTTCGTATTATTGAAAAAATATATTTTAGATCCCCTAGCAGCAAACAAGAGGAAAAAGAACATCAGTCTCGAAAAGGCACTGAAGTGGCGGCTTCAATGCTTATCCCGACTCTTGTTCTGGCTGGTGCACTCTTTATCTTCGGGCTTTTAAATACAATAATTGTGAAGGGCGTTCTGATGAAAGTCCTGCCACCTGGGATGTGACATTTAAATGAATATGTCCGACATTTACACATCGGCTGTTCCACTGTATGCAGTACTGGTGTCTCTTGCCGCAGTCCCTCTGATCATCTTAAGCGCTAAAAGACAGAACCTTAGAGAGTTTTGGACCATCGCAGCCGGAGTTGTCAAGTTCATTCTGGTCCTGACTCTGCTTCCCGGTGCCCTTGAAAACCGTGTGGCGACCGTTCGCCTTTTCGAGATTACTCCAAATATTCAATTGGCTCTGAAAGCGGATGCGGTGGGTGTATTTTTTGCCATTGTGGCTTCAGGCCTCTGGATTCTCACGTCAATTTATTCAATAGGATACATGCGTGGACTGGGAGAACATAAACAAACCCGGTATTTTTCTTATTTTGCAGTTTGCCTGTCCTCAACTATTGGCATCGCTTTTGCAGCCAATTTGGTGACATTTATCCTCTTTTATGAAATTCTGACCATAGCTACATATCCTCTTGTTATCCACAAGGAAACCAAAGAAGCGATTTATGCTGGACGGAAATATTTGGCTTACACTCTGACAGGCGGCGTGTTTTTGATTGCTGCGGCCGCGTGGACCTACCAGTTAAATGGGAACCTGGATTTTGTTCCTGGAGGACTGCTTCAGGGACTTGCTCTGACTGCCGGTACGGCCGTGCCTCTTTTTTTCCTTTTTATTGCCGGTGTTGGTGTAAAGGCCTCCATTATGCCTTTGCACAGCTGGCTGCCAACGGCGATGGCTGCACCCACTCCTGTCAGTGCTCTCCTTCATGCGGTGGCAGTGGTCAAAGCCGGAGTGTTCGGGATAATTCGTGTGTCCATGTTTATCTTCGGGCCCGATATTATGGTGCAGTTCGGTTTAAACAGGATTCTTATTGTTTTTGCGGTGATCACCATTTTGGTTGGATCACTCTTGGCCCTTAAGCAGGATAACCTCAAGAAAAGATTGGCGTATTCGACGATTGCCCATCTGTCGTATATTGTTTTGGGTGTGGGGATTATGAGCTCGACCGCTTTGATAGGAAGTCTTCTGCACATCGCGTTTCATGCTACGATGAAGATTACACTGTTTTTCTGCGCTGGAGCTATCTATGTCCATTTACATAAGGAAAACATCAGTGAGCTGGATGGCATTGGAAAAACCATGCCGTGGACATTGGGGGCCTTTACCGTAGCATCCATTGGATTGGCAGGGATCCCTCCTGTTAACGGATTTATCAGCAAATGGTATCTCGGTGCTGGCGCTGCTGATTCCGGGCAGTTTCTCCTCATTGTTGTCCTTGTGGTCAGCGGTATTCTCAATGTCGCCTATTTTTCACCCATCGTGCACCGATCATTTTTCCGAAAGGGACAAGAACAGGAAACACAGAAAGAAGCAAAACCTGCCATGGTTATTCCACTTGTTTTAACCGCGTGTCTTTCCCTAGTTTTCGGACTGTTCCCAAATTTGTTCTTCAGTTTTTTCAGGCTTGCAGCTCAGGCCGTCACCGGTATTTTCGGAGGGCCTCTGCCATGAAAAAATGGATCGTATTGATTCTTTTCCTTTTGACACTCCTCTCCCTTTATGCTGAGTTGAGTTTTTCTGTGGATGCCGGACACGGACACTGGTGGAACAAAATTCCCGGTTTCTTCATATTTTTTGGATTGTTGGGATGTATTCTTCTTATTCTTTTTGCCAAGGCACTTGGAAAATATTGGTTGATCAGAGACGAAAATTATTACGATGATAAATGATCTAGTTATTCCGCCGTCTTTAGTGATGCTCCTCGGAGCATTTCTAATACCTTTTCTCCCAAAAAAAATGCGTTCAGCGGCTTTTATGTTTTTTTCATTTGCTTCGCTGCTCTATATCTGGACTATTCCGGTGGGGAAAATACTTGCTGTTCAAGTTATGAATTATGAACTGATCCTTTGCCGCGTGGATGCCTTAAGCCGGATTTTTGGTATTATTTTTGCTTTTATCGCATTTGCAGGAAGTCTTTATTCCTTTCATATTAAAGAAACTTCCCAACAATGTGCAGCCCTAATTTATGCCGGAAGCGCTATTGGTGTGACCTTTGCAGGAGACTTTTTTACACTCTTCATATACTGGGAACTTATGGCTGTAGCTTCAACGGTTCTCATTTGGGCTAGACGGAACAAAGATGCCAAAAAAGCAGGCTTCCGTTATCTCCTCTATCATGTGTTTGGTGGTGGAATTTTATTTATGGGCATTTTGATGCATTTGTCAGAATCAGGAAGTCTTTCCGTGATCCCATTGACCCAAGGAGGCCCTCTGTCTTCATGGTTGATTCTTTTGGGAGTGATAATCAATGCCGCCGTTCCTCCATTTCACACTTGGCTGTCCGATGCTTATCCCAAGGCTACAATCACAGGAGCCGTGTTTCTCAGTGCCTTTACAACTAAAACGGCTGTTTATGTTCTTGTCCGTATTTTTCCAGGTTGGGAGATTCTTCTTGTTTTAGGAACAGTTATGACCCTATATGGGGTTATTTTTGCTGTTCTCTCTAACGATATACGAGGGGTTCTTGCTTACCATATCATCAGTCAGGTCGGGTACATGGTTGCTGGAGTCGGGCTGGGTACGGAAATGGCTCTAAACGGTTCCACGGCTCATGCGTTCAGCCATATTCTTTACAAGGCTCTCTTGTTCATGGGAGCGGGGGCCGTACTCTATGCAACGGGGGAGAGCAAGCTGACAAAATTGGGCGGCCTTCACAAAAGCATGCGGCCGGTTTTGATCCTCTACATGATTGCTGCTTTTTCTATCTCCGGTTTTCCTCTTTTTAATGGGTTTATCAGTAAATCCATGGTCATTTCCGCAGCAGGGGAGTCTCATCAAGAGCTTGCGATGCTCCTTATGCTTTTAGCTTCTGTAGGGACCTTTCTCAGTGTAGGGCTCAAGCTGCCCTATTTTACCTGGATGACAGAACACAAGGGATTGAAATCAAAAAAAATACCTCACAATATGATTTTGGCTATGGGATTAGTCGCTTTTTTTTGTTGTCTTCACGGCGTAATGCCCTCTTTGCTCTACAAACTCCTTCCTTATCCTCTTCATTTCGAACCATATTCCATACCGCATCTAGTCGAAACCGGACAGATCCTTATTTTTACTTTTATAGGTTTTTGGCTCTTAAGAAAAAAACTCCGTCCTCATGCGACAATCACTCTGGATTTAGATTGGTTCTACAGGCGGCCGGCAGGAGTATTCCGCAAAATATTTGTGGATGGGGTTGATTCAATTTTTAAATGGACGACAGACCGGATGATGACTCTTGTTGGAAGAGTCACAAGATTGGCTAATAATCCGGTGGCATTATTTTCCAGAGACCAAACAGATTCATCCTATTCCCCGGATACGTCCAGGCCTCGGATGCAGTCGATCCTGATTTTCGTTCTTCTCACTTTCATTGTCCTTGTTCTGATTGGCCTTCTCGCCGCATAAAAATCATTAACCATATGAATCTAAAGTGAAGGAAGAGAATCGATAAACCTAGTCCCTTTATTTCTTCGGTTCAAATCCGATCCTGTCAAAAGGATTAACAGTGCTTGTGGTGATATTTCTCAAATGTGAATTGATGCGCTTCAGCCAGCGGATATAGAGACCCAGGGCCACCGCATCTCCCGCACCGATGTTGCTGTCTTCTTCGCTGACCAATGCAAAGACCAATCTGTCGCAGGCTTTATTGATATAGAAGTATTTTTCGAGCTGGGCCTTTCCTTCCTCAGGGTTATCGCATTCCAGACAGTGTTTTGTGATTTTAAACTGTTCGGTTACATCGTCTCCGATCTTTTGGATTTCGTCTTCGAATTTTCCTCCAGATAATTTGCCTGGATGTGTCAGAGCCAGTTCCACCATATTTTTGGCGTAGTCTCCTATCCTTTCGATATCAATAATGATGCTGATAAGGGCCAGCCCTGAAGAAAGAGTTGACGTGCCTCTCACGGCAAGATGATTGAACACGTCCCGGCGCACTTCTCTTTCGTATTTATTGACTTCAAGATCCTTATCCCGGATGTTAATGTCTATTTGACCGTCCTCTAGTTTCCGCAGTGATTCCCTGGATTTGATAAACATAATCCTCGTCAGATCCAGCATTTCATAGGATCTCCTGAAGGCTCTGTCTAAAAGAGTATCTTTTTTGAATATTTCAAGCCATTTCTTAAACATGCAAATGTCTCCTTTATCGGAATATGAATATCAAAATAATCGGCAGCAAAAAGAAAGCGATAAGAATGTAGAGAACGGGAATGAGCTTGTTTTTTGTGGAAAATGCTGCGAATTTCTGTGCCAAAAAGATGGGAATGGCCTTTAGCGGCCACCAGATGATGATTCCCGATATGTTAAAAAGCAGATGGGCAAAGGCCACGATAATTGCGGACAGATTTCCCGTGACCAAAGCGGCAAGGATAGCTGTGATGGTCGTGCCCAGGTTTGAGCCCAGTGTATAGGGAAAGATTTGAGTTAAAGTCAACAATCCGGCACCTGCCAGTGGGACAGCCAGGGAAGTTGTTATCGAGCTGCTCTGAACCATTACGGTTAAAAGGAGTCCTACGAGGAGAGCTCTGGGTGCTGTTTTGAACAGGTACCTGTCAAACCAGGCTTCCGCTTTGTTGACAATTATGATTTTTAAGGCTTTGACCATACGTGTCAAAGAGAATAAAAGGAAGAACAGAGCCAAAGCGAGAAGAATCCATGGTTTTTTACCGATGAGATCTTGAAGAGCATCCACAACGGGTTTGGTGATGGTTTTAATTGGACTGAGAAAATCTAGTCCCCCGATATGCTGGAATTCGTTTCCGAGAAAGGTGGCGGCTTTTCCAAGGAAATTGGTGAAATACTGAAGTGGGAATATGACAAGAACGGCCAGGAGGTTGAAGAAATCATGGACAACAGCCGCAGAAAATGAACGTTGGAACTCTAAGCTGCGGTTGATCTGGGTCATGGAAGCAAGGGTATTTGTCACTGAAGTGCCGATATTGGCTCCCATGATGATTGGGATAGCACTGGCCACATTTAATGCCCCACCGGCGACAAGTCCAACAACGATAGATGTCGTTGAGGAAGAAGATTGAATGACCGAGGTGGCCAGAATGCCGATAAACAAGCCAACTAAAGGATTTGTTGTCGTCTCAATAAGGGTCGTGGCAAAGCCTTTCCCAAAAAGTTTGAGTGAAGTGCCCATGAGTTCAAGGCTGAAGAGAAAAAGATAGAGAGAAGCTACAAGGAACAACAAGTTGAAAAGAATCTGGTGTTGTTTATAGAATTTCAACAGATATGTCATGGTTTACTCAGATTGAATTGTGTTTACTGGCTTTCCTGGAAGAATGACATTAAATATTATGTCTTAATCTTTAGCTCGAACATAGAGGACGGTCCGGCCGTCTTCATCATTGAACCGGAGTTCGAATTGCCCCGAGTATTTCCTCAGCAGCTGGTTCAACTGTTTAAATCCGTATGTTCGTGGATCGAATCCAGGATCAAGCTGGCGAAGGTAGAAACCAATGGTCGCCAGGTTTGCCCAGCCGTCCTCTTGAACAGCCATGTCAAAGGCGCCTTTGAGAAGAGGCAGGGGATCGATCCGTGGTCTACTCTCAAATTTCTTTTTGCTGGATGTCTTTTCTCTGGTAGGCGTTTCCCTCGGAACAAGATTTTCGGTGTAAATGAAGATGTTGCAGGCTTTGACAAAGGGTTTAGGTGTCATTTCCTTGCCGATCCCGAGAACAAAATAGCCTTCCTCACGGATCCGGGTTGCCAGCCGTGTATAGTCAGAATCGCTGGACACCAAACAGAATCCGTCCACAAGGTCGCTGTGAAGGATATCCATTGTATCGATGATCATCGCGCTGTCGGTGGCATTTTTCCCAATTGTGTACCTGAACTGCTGAATGGGCTGGATGGCGTTGATGTTGAGTGCTTCCTTCCAACCCGTCATGCTGGCTTTAGTCCAATCCCCATAGATTCGGCGGATCGTTACAGTCCCATATTTGCCTGATTCTGCAAGGATTTTATCTATTAGGACAGGCTGGGCATTATCGCCGTCAATAAGCAAAGCGATTTTGTTCATTGGAGTTTCATTTAATTTTTTTGTCATAACACCTCTATATATCTATTTAATTGGTTTTAACATATAGATTGATGGCTAATGTGTCAATTTTTATCAATAGTAATACCAGATGGAATTGTAGTCAGATATATTTTCACCGTAGGATTGGAGTTTTTTGAGATATTTGTAGATGGAGACATCTGTATAGACATAGGTGTCCGCAAGGGCAAGCTTTTTCTCCCAGGGATGAAACTCATAAACCCGTCGGCCATCGGGGAGTAGGGATATGACATCATGATGTTGTACGGCACGCAGGTAGTTTTTTCCCAACTTGGGGACATTGAAGACAATTTCATCGGTTCTGACTGTGCCTGGCATCAATCTGGCTTCTTCTTTTTGTTCCTGCAGTAATCTTGGAATGGGTACCCGAAAATCATCGGTTTCCTCTTTCCCTTTTGTGCTGAATGTGTAGTAGGGGGTCACGCCTATGAGGCGCAACTTGTGCCGCAAGATTGTGGCTTCAAACTTACGGGAATTGTAGAATGTGTACACAAGCTGATTGTAAACTTCAATCCCATTCCTTCTGAACTTTTGAACAGCATCCATGGACTGGTGAGTGATTTCATAGGGATGTTCAAAATGTGTTACGATAAGGATCTCTCTTTTTCCAGGGTTATGGAAATGACTCACATCTTTGACCAGTGATTCGGTGATCCTCTGCGGAAGAGTCACAAGGGTGCGCGAGCCAATCCTGATTCTTTCGACATGTTTCATCTTGGAAAGTTTGTACAGGAGATTTTCAATTTTATCGTTAGACAGAAGAAGAGGATCGCCTCCTGTAATCAGTACCTCGTTAATTTCAGGAGTATTGGCGATCCAGTCCAGGGCCTTATCCAGTTTGGACTTGGAAAGTGCGGCCGATCTGGAGTGGACATCTTCAATCTCCCAGTTTCGCTGACAGTAAACACAAATCTGGGGGCAGGTCAGAACAGGCTTAATGATGACGATGTGAGGGTAGCGCCTAGTG
>JAUWVG010000229.1 GCA_030617525.1 Candidatus Aminicenantota bacterium
GTACTGTGCTTCGTCCTCAAGGCCATCACGGATGCTAACGATCCATGGGACATCTCCATAGGCCTCCCAAGTGAAATATTCGTTCTCCCAAGTCGATGAATTGTGCCGTGAGATCCATCCCGTTACAAAGGTTTTAAGCGTCTGGATCCTTTCGAGATTTACTAGTCCGTTTTCCACCGACTGTCTCAGTTTATTGATCTTGTCCAAAGGAAGAGTGCTCTGTGCCTTGTCTTCAAGCTGCACTGTGATATCACGGATAAGATAAAGTGCGGCAGGTGGAAGCCAACCGTTCTCTCTCAAAAGACCTTCAAGCCTGTCCAAAACGAGCTCGCTTTCTCCGCTCAACACAGAAAGCCGATCTGCGGCGTAAAGCGGCAATGGAATTCCGTATTCATCAGTCAATTCTCCCGGTAGATCAAGGATATCTTTGTAGAGACGAAGGGCTCCCTCCTTTTCGCCTGAATTTACCAGAACTCTTCCCATCTCCAGCTTGATAAAACTTTTTTGAGAAGCCGAGGTCGCCGAAAACAGAGCTTGATTCAAAAGGACCAAAGCGCGGCGAAGGTTATTCTTGGAGAACTCGGCTTGCTGGGCCTGAAGAATAAGCTCTCCGGAACGATTTTCCTTTGAGGACGGTAAGAGCCTTTCATCACTGTCCCAAGGCATTTTGAGCTCCCCTTTTTGTATCCGGCCCACAAAGATCAAATCGGAATGTTTGAGGTGGACTTTGTGGATGAGGTCGGAATCAGCGAACAATTCTCGCAGAAGCGCCTTTTCTGTTTTTTCCAATCTGTCCGCCATATGCCGGCCGATTTCTTCGGCCTTCTGCTGCCGGGCCTCTTCCGCCCGTCGTTTTCTCAACTCGTTGTCCTGCCGGTTCATGCGGAGTGTGAAAAAAAGAAGAACCAAGGCCGGCAGAAGAACAGAGATCCCAAACAGAAGGACTTGCTTTCGGTAGTTTCTCTTTGGTCGGCGGGGAGGAGGAGAATTCACGTAATTATTGTATCATTTTCATATACCGAGTTGTCATGAAATTGTAAAGAATTCAGTGCTTCCTTTCCAGGTTCAAGAGCTTTCATTGTGTTTGACCACAAGGTTTCTCTTTGATATAGGATGTAAGGGATGTCAAATGGCGGAAATTGGTGGACACCATTAAGAGGAGAATTTTTCATGCTTAAAAGACTTATTATTTTAATTGTTCTTGCCGGACTATACACAAGTCTATATTCACAAGAGAGTTCACAACAGTATTACCCCGAAACAGATCCTTTGGTTTTGGAAAAGCTCGAAGAATGGCAGGATTTAAAATTCGGTCTCCTTTTGCATTGGGGACCTTACAGTCAGTGGGGCATTGTGGAATCGTGGTCATTATGTTCCGAAGATGTCGGTTGGACCAGAAGGACAAAAGGAAGACAAAAAAACTATGGACAATACAAACTCGATTATGAAAATCTAAAAACCACTTTTAATCCAAAGAAATTTGATCCTCTAAAATGGGCGAAGGCGGCCAGAGCGGCCGGGATGAAATACGTTGTGTTCACAACAAAGCACCATGACGGTTTTTGCATGTTTGATTCAAAATATACGGATTATAAAATTACGGATAAGGACTGTCTATTTAACACAAATCCAAAATCCAATGTCACAAAAGAAATATTCGATGCATTCAGAAAAGAGGGATTATGGACAGGAGCTTACTTCTCCAAACCTGATTGGCACAGTGAATATTACTGGTGGCCGTACTTCGCCACTCCCGATAGAAATGTAAATTACGATATAAAAAAATATCCAAATCGTTGGGCAAAATTCATTGAGTTTACCCATAATCAAATTGATGAATTGATGAGCGGTTATGGGAAAGTCGACATTTTATGGCTGGATGGTGGATGGGTTCAACCTTATACCGAACAGGAATTGCGGGCTTACAGAACAAGAGAAGATTTCAAACAAGTTAATCTTCAGAGTCAGGATATACGAATGGGTGAAATTGTCAAAAAAGCGAGAGAAAAGCAACCGGGATTGATTGTGGTTGACCGGGCAGTTGCGGGGCCTTATCAAAATTATTTAACTCCGGAAAATCGAGTTCCCGAAAAAATGCTTCCCTATCCCTGGGAGTCTTGTATAATCATGGGCGGCGGATGGTCATACAGCTTCAATCCAAAATTTAAATCCAGTCGGGAATTGATCCACATGTTAGTGGATATCGTGTCTAAAGGCGGCAATTTACTGTTGAATATCGGTCCAAGTCCGGAAGGCACCTGGTACGATGAAGCGTATGTTCGATTGGAAGAATTGGGAAAATGGATGACTGTAAATGGTGAGGCTATATACAATTCACGCCCAATTGCACCCTACAAAGAGGGTAAAGTGTGCCTAACAAAACAAAAGGACGGAACCGTTTATGCTACTTATTTGGGCAGTGATAATGAGCAGTCTCCACCTTCCAAAATTTGGCTGTCCTCGATCGCCCCGGCGAAAGAAACAGAAATTTCGATGCTGGGAGTCGATGGAACACTGGAATGGGAACAGGTGGGAAACGGTTTTTTTGTTGAAGTTCCAAATTCGGTTCAAAAAAATCCTCCATGCAGTTATGCCTGGACAATAAAAATTTCTGGAATCACTGGTCATAAATGAAGGATAACATCATGAAACGCATCTCTGTTTTTCAAATAATTATTTGCCTGTTATTAGCTTCATGTTCCCATCAAAATCAATTTTTTGAATTTGAGTCAGCAACGTTCAAAATTTCAATCAATCAACACGGCATCATAAAGAATTTTGTTGATATGAATACCGGAAATGATTATTTAGCGAAAAACATTTCCACTCCTCTTTTATCCATCAGAAGCGAGAAAGAAATGTTTCTCCCTTTATCGGCCAATCTTGAAAAAAAGAACAAAATCATTTCAATGAGTTTTCAAAACGACATAATTGCGAAGATCAAGGTTGAGTCGAAAGAAACCCATCTCACTTTTGAATTAATAGATATTTCTGATTCGGAAAATATTGAATTGATTGTATGGGGCCCCTATCCAATCACAATAAACAAAATCATAGGTGAAACAATCGGCGTTGTTCGGGGTGAAAAATTTTCCATCGGAATACAAGCATTGAATATAAAAACGCTGGGAGGATATCCCTGGAATGAAAATGATCATCTGCCGCAAATGGATATTTTTGATTCAGATGAGAACTATGCTATAGAAAAAGGAAGGAAGGGAGTTCTTTATTCGGTGGAGGCCGCTAAACCAACTGAATATGGAAGCACATTACAAGCGTACTGCCGAAACAGAAACAAAGACCGGATCATAAAAAATTGGGAACATGAAAGATATATTGCACCGGCATATGAAGACGGAGGAATTATCGGTTCTAAAATTGCGCTGTTTGGCTGCCCGGTTGACAAAACTCTGGACACAATCGGAGCCATTGAAATAGCGGAAAATTTGCCTCATCCTCAAATTGATGGGCAGTGGGGAAAGACAGTCCCTTCTGCGGCAGCGGCCTACATGATATTGAATTTTAGCGAAAAGGATATTGAAAAAGCATTGGCATTCACTAGGAAAGCCGGATTGAGATATCTCTATCACGGTGATCCTTTTGAAACCTGGGGACACTTCAAGCTCAAAGAAGAATATTTCCCTGAAGGTGTTGAGAGCTTGAAACGTTGTGTTGAGAAAGCCGAATCTATGGGGATACAATTAGGTATTCATACCTTATCCAATTTTATTACGACCAATGATGCCTATGTGACACCTATTCCGGACAAACGATTGGCAAAAGTAGGAAGCAGTATCATCGCCCAGGATAGCGATTCAAAACAAACAGAAATCTTTATAGAGGCTCCTGATTTTTTCAACCAGTTCAAAAGGAATTTTCTTAAGACAGTCATGGTCGGCAGTGAGCTGATTCGCTACGGCGGAGTTTCTGAAAAAGCCCCCTGGACATTATTGGAATGCCAGCGGGGCGCCTTTGGAACCACTGCATCTCCACATAAAAAAGGTGAAAATATCAGCAAACTGGCTGATCACGGATACAACGTATTCCTGACAAATTCTGAACTGAGTATTGAAGTCGCAAAAAACATTGCGGAGTTATTTAACAAAACCGGATTGAGACAGATTTCATTTGATGGATTGGAAGGCAACCATTCAACCGGGATGGGGAATTACGGTGAAGTTCTGTTTACACAAACTTGGTATGATTTTTTGAGTGAGGAAATAAAGCAGCATTACATTGCTGATGCCAGCCGGTCGGGACATTTTTTCTGGCATATATACACCCGCATGAATTGGGGTGAACCCTGGTATGCCGGATTCCGTGAAAGCCAGACTGAATACCGTTTGCGCAATCAAAAATATTTCCAAAGAAATTTCATGCCCGGAATGTTGGGTTGGTTTAAGATGACTTCGGAAACCAGTATTGAAGATATCGAATGGATGCTGGCGCGTTCTGCTGCATTTGACGCCGGGTATGCCTTTTATACCGATTATAAATCACTTGAGGCAAATGGCCATTCCGAAGAAATCCTGAAACTTTTGGGTGAATGGGAAAAAACAAGAATGTCCAGAGTGTTTAATGAAAACCAAAAGCAACACATGCAAGATATTAAAAACGAGTTCCGCTTAAAAAGACTCAAAAAAAATGTATGGGATCTCTTCCAGGTTTATTCATATAAATTCAAACATGAGAAAAAAGAAAAACAGCCGGGAGAGCCCTTATCCTCCTTTTTTTCTTTCGAAAATCCTGCTGAAAAACAGCCTATGAAATTTATTCTCACGTCAGTAGGCGGAACTATTCAAGACATCAAATTTGAGGTTGATAATTTTAAGCAAATTGAACTGCCCGTCACATTACAACCGGGGCAAACCATAAAATATACAGGTGGCGACAAAGCAATCATCTACAGCAAAAACTGGAAAAAGATAAAAGAAGTAGAAATAGATGTTGATGCCTTCACCATCTCACAA
>JAUWVG010000370.1 GCA_030617525.1 Candidatus Aminicenantota bacterium
GCCGGGAAGGTAGAGATAAAGAGCGGACCAGTCTGCGTTGTTGTAAGCGGATCGAACTTGGATAAGAAGTATTTCAAGGAAGCATTAGGACTGTAGTGGAAAGGCCAGAAGATTAAAAACTCTTTTGAATCAAATGAGATACTTGGATAACATTGATTTTTTTTTGAGTAGAGAACTAATGCCCCTCATACTCACAACGGCAACCAAACCCGCCGCCGCTTTGGCGAGGAAGGAAAAAAATGAAAAAGAGTAACTCACAAAAGTACTTCCTGGTATTTTTCTTTACTGTGCTTTTTCACCTTGGTTTTGTCTACAGTGCCCCAATTGCAGAGAATACTAAAGATACAAAACCTGTTGCATGGTGGAATTTCAATTCATGTCAGTCAGGAATTTTTACTGATGAAGTTTCGAATGTCAAAGATTCAATACAAGGAAATTTTAAATTGGTAAAGGGGACTGATGGCAGAGCTTTAAAGCTCGATGGTTTTACCTCTTGTGTTACCCGTAAATCTGGAATGGTTCCCAAACTTGGCGATTCCTTTGCTTTTGAAGCGTGGATTGCTGCTGCTACTTATCCATGGAACTGGTGCCCGATACTTGCCCAGGAAAAAAATAAAGAAACAGGATTTTATTTTGGTGTAGGGCCTCTGGGGCAGGTTGGTATTTTTGCCTCTATTAACGGAGTTTGGCAAAGCTGCGAAACGGAGGAAAAAATCCAACTAAAAAAGTGGGTTCATTTGGCGGCTACTTTTGATAAGAATATCGGGTTTAGGATTTACATCAACGGGGAGCTGTCTGGTCAACTGAATGTTGAAGGAAAGCCCGTTTTTGCAACAGAAACTGATTTGTTGATTGGAATGAACAGTGAAAAGCTAATGCCTTCAAACCCTGTAAGAACATATGCAACACTTCCTACTTGGTACTCATTTGATGGCATTTTTGATGAAATAAAAATATATGATGAAGCCCTTTCCCAAAAATCAATACAAGATAAATCGAAAAAAAATGATAATCTTCTACCTCCTGACATTCAGGAACGAATAATGCCAAGCGGACCAAAGGGCAAAGGTAAGTTTGGCGCGTATTACACTCAACTGAAATATTATGATGAATGGGATGCTCTATTTAGAGTTGGATTTTATTCCGATGTTGTAGTTCAGTTTGATGATTCTCCAATTCGCGTCGTATTTTGGAGAGGCACCAGGTATTCTCCGGCCTGGGTCATGGAAAACGGGCAGTGGATGGCAGATCAGAGTGCGGAGTATTTTGATACGATTAATGGTTGTTTCGAACATATGCTGGACCCACACTGCCTTTATTCGCATGTCCGTATTATTGAAAATACTCCTGCCAGAGTTGTGGTTCACTGGAGATATATTCCTGTCAGTGTGCGAAAACAACTATCGCAGGTTGATGAAAAAACAGGATGGTCTGATAGTATTGATGAATATTATACTTTTTTTCCTGATGGAATAGGTATTCGGAAGGTCGTGCAATACACTTCAGGAGAACCGTTGGCGCCTTCCGAGTCAATAGTGCTGTGTCAACCCGGAACAAAACCGGAAGACAATGTGTTTCTTGATGCGATGACACTTGTGAATCTTAAGGGAGAAAGCCACACCTATTCATGGGCAAAAGGTGCTCCCGCTTTCAAAAAGGGGGAAAATCCCGAAAATCCTGTTATTCAGATTGTTAATTTAAAATCCCAACATAAGCCTTTCACGATATTAGAGAAGGACAATAATATGGAAGTGTTTGGAATTGAACAGCGTCTTGAGGTGTCTCATTTTCCCTGGTGGAACCATTGGCCCGTAGCGCAAAACCTGTCAGATGGAAGATATTGTCAGGCCCCAGACAGACCATCTCATTTTTCACTTGCTTGGGGAGGACCTCCTTTTCACGACGAAGCAGGTAATATCATTAGAGCAAGAGAAAGCGGTAGTGAAGGCGAATTAAAAATGGCGGAAAATAATGGGGGCAAAACAGTAAACACCTATTGGTCAAGTTGGATGTATGGGGCTTCAAAACAAACACCCGACGAACTTGCAGTCCTTGCCAGATCCTGGCTCCAACCGCCTCCACTAAAAATTAAAAAAGGTGATTTCGCCAATGGTGGCTATGATTTTACACAACGAGCTTACATCCTTAACTGCCCGGAAAAAAATCCTGATAATTTAGAAGTGGAATTTATTGCCGGCAAAGAATCTCCGATTGTAAATATTTGTATGATTATAAATGGTTGGGAGGCAGATAATATCACTGTTCAAATGAATGATATAGTTTTGCAGGAAAAAAAGGATTTTTGGATTGGTAGAAGAAGTGGACTCGACAGAGAAGATTTGATCGTTTGGGTAGATTATGAATCACTCAACGCTTTCAGGATTCTTATAAGTCGAAAGTGAATCTTCAGCCAATAAAGCCATACTGAGATGCTGTTTCATAAGGAGAATACACAAATCCGGAGGAAATAATTCAGGACCTACTTTTTAAATCATTTTATATCGGAGTATCAAATGGGTCATAGGACTCGGAGGGATTTTCTTAAAACAGTCGGATGGGGCGCCTTGGGGATATCTCTGGAAGCCTGCCGGCCAGCAGGGGAAAAAAAGCAAAGGCCAAACATCGTGCTCATCACAGCCGATGATATGAACTATAATTCTCCAGGCTGTTATGGATCCACTATTCCAGAGATCACTCCCAATATCGACCGCCTGGCTGAAGAAGGGATACGATTCTCACATGCTCATGTCAATATTGCTGTCTGTCAACCCTGCCGGCAGTCTCTTTTGACAGGACGCTACGCATTCAGGCATGGAGGCGAGGGTTTCAATCCCATTTGGCTCGAGGTCCCGACCCTGGGCGAACAGCTGAGAGAAGCCGGATATTGGAATGGAATTCTGGGCAAAGAAAAACACCTCAAACCAGACAGCAAGTTCTGCATGGATTTTGTGCGCGGAGAGAAGGCGTTGGCTTCCGGAATGGGAATCGGCCGAGATCCGGCCAAATATAAGGCCTTCTCGCTGGAATTTTTCAACCTGGCCGGCACCAGAGGTAAACCTTTTTTTCTTATGGCCAATGCCCATGATCCCCACCGGCCGTTTGCAGGAAGCGAAAACGAGAAAAAAAGCTGGGGAAAAGATTTACCCCAAGTGAGGCGATGGGTCACCGAAAAAGAAGTCACGGTCCCCGGATTTTTACCAGACATACCTGATGTCCGAAGGGAAATCGCTCAATATTACACATCTGTCTACCGGTGCGATGAGGTGGTAGGCAGCATACTTGAAGCCCTGGACGAATCGGGCTCTAGAGAGAACACTGTAGTCATGTTTTTAAGCGACAATGGGATGTCCTTCCCATTTGCCAAAGCCAACTGTTATCTGAACAGCACCAAGACCCCGTGGATCGTACGCTGGCCGGGAAAGGTCCAAAAGGGCTCTGTGAACCACAAGGATTTTATATCCGGCATAGACTTTATGCCGACCGTTCTGGAGATCGTGGATCTCCCCCAGATAGAGGGGATGGATGGACGGTCTTTTGCCCCACTGCTTCAAGGGAAGAGCCAATCCGGAAGAGATTCCGTATTTACCGAGTTTCACCAGACATCCGCTAAAAACAGATATCCCATGCGCTGTGTTCAAACAGCCCAGTTCGGCTATATTTTTAATTTCTGGCCCGATGGCCAAACAAGAATGACCAGGGATTCAACAGGTGGATTGAGCTTCAAAGCTATGAAAAAAGCC
>JAUWVG010000265.1 GCA_030617525.1 Candidatus Aminicenantota bacterium
TTTAATCACTTCAATATTGGCAAATCCGCCGTTTTTTAAAAATTCAAGCAGGAATTCAGCCTTTTTGGTCTCTCCTTCGCCTCCGGAAGCGGGTGAAATGGCAGGGAAAGAGCAAAGTTTGATCTGCATATCGATCATTTCGTTTCGGTAAGAATCGATTGTATCAGTGATTTTGTGAAAAGTGTTCATGTTTTTTCTCCTTAACAGTGAAAAATTCTATCACTGCAAGTGTTGAGAAGCAAGTTCTTCGCAGTTATTGTAAGCGTCCTTATTTCCATGATTTCAAGAACGAGTTCTGTAAAGTGAAAAGAAACCACGTTGCGCTTTTCCCAGCGAGGAAAGCTCACTCGATCTCCGTTCCTCGCTCTCATTTCCCCATGAGGGAAATGAACCATGCCCGCTCGTCCTCCGATACGGATTTCTCCATCATCTTCCCAGAACTCAAAATGATATCACGGAAATGAGGATGCTTCCGCAACTGTTTTCCTTTCTTTGACTTGCATAGAGTTCAGGAGGAGCGTCTCTTGACATTTTCCCATATTGAGACTACATTACCCCCAAATGCGAATTGGATTTGATATCCGTCCCTTTCTACGGCAGGCCACGGGAGTCGGGATCTATTATAAAAATCTTCTTTTTTCATTGGCGCGGATCGACACCAACAATCAGTATTATCTATTTTCTTCATCATACAAGGACAGGTTCCACCAAGAAGAACTGCCTCCATTTTCTCAGTGTGAATTTCGTGATGCCCGCTATCCCGTCAAGCTGATGAATTTTTTGTGGCACAAGGTGGGATGGCCTCCTCTGGATTCGTTTTTCAAAACGGAATTAGATCTCACACATTCTCCCATTCCCCTTTTGCTTCCGACCAAAGGAAACAAGATTGTCACAGTCTATGACTTGTTCTTTATGGACTTTCCGGACTTTGTGCAAGGAGAAGCGCGAAAGAATTTTGCTCAGAGAATAGAGAGCTCTCTGCATCGAGCCGACGGAATTTTGGTGATTTCCCAGTTTGTTAAAGATCAAATCATAAGCCGATATTTTTTGAATGAAGATAAGATCAAGGTTGTCTATCTGGGTGTCGATCCTGACTATTCAAAAAAACCATCGGTTGCTCAAACGGAAATTGTTAAAAAAAAATATGGTCTGCCTTCAAACTTTATCCTTTTTGTCGGTGCCATCGAGCCCAGAAAAAACCTGGTCAAATTGATCGAAGCTATGGGAGTCATCCGTGACAAGTCGTATGACGTTCCCCTTGTTATCGTGGGGAAAAAGGGCATGGATTATTTGAATCTAAAAAATAAAATTGAGGACATCAATCTTCAGTCTAAAGTGTTGTTCCTGAATTATCTTCCTGAAGGAGATTTAAAAGCCCTGTATCATCTTGCCTCATGCCTGGTTTTTCCTTCTTTCTGTGAGGGATTTGGCCTTCCTTTGGTTGAAGCCATGGCCAGTGAATGTCCACTTGTGATCTCTCGTGCTCCTGCTCTTCCTGAAATCGCTTTGGATGCAGCCCTCTACTTTCACCCTGAAAATGTTGAGGAAATGGCCGGCCAAATCATCACAGTGTTGGATGACGAGGACAAACGGAAGAATCTAATCGAAAAAGGAAATCAGAGAGTACGGGATTTTAGTTGGACACAAACGGCCGAAAACACACTCAATTTCTATAGGTCGGTTCTGGAAAAAGGGAGTCCACAGTGAAAATTGCCGTGGACTGTTATGAATCGGGCGCCTTTGCCACAGGTGTGGGACGATCTATCGAGAATATCCTCAAAGAACTCGTGCCGATGATGCCGGATGAAAAGTTTATCGCGCTCAGCCGGGAACCGATTGATAAATATGTTCCTCCAAACATTGTTCAGCATGTTTTGTCCCCGGATAGGGGCTATTTTCGTTGGCAAAACGGACCTTTCCGCCGCAAACTCAAACAGATTCAACCGGATATCCTCATCGCGTCCAATTACACCCTTCCGGTCCTAAGCCGATGGAAATCTATTCTTATCGTGCATGATGTGTCGTTTGTCTCTCATCCCGAATGGTATTCGACTAAGGAATCTCTTAAAAAAAAATTCTTAGTTCAGCGAAGCGTGAGAAAAGCCGAGTATGTTGTGGTTGTTTCCAGAACTGTCAAAGGAGAGTTGATGAAGTACCTGGATGTCGAACCCGGGAAAATTGAAGTCGTGTACCACGGTGTCGACAACAGATTCCAAAAAAGCCCGGAAAATCGAATCGCGGAGTGGAAGCAGAAAAAGGGATTAAACAATAAACTCATTGTTGGATATCTGGGCTCAATTTTTAACCGCCGGCATCTTCCGGTTCTTGTCAAATCAATGGAACTCCTGCGTAGGGACCTGCCGGAGCTAGTTTTATACGTTGTCGGAAAGGACATGACCCATCCCCCGCAAGATGTGGCCACACTCGTAAAGAAAGATTGGATCAAATGGGAAGAGAGGCTGGAGAGTGAGGACATTCCTCTTTTCTACTCGGCCCTGGATGTCTTTACTTATATTTCCGAGTATGAGGGTTTCGGACTTCCTCCACTTGAAGCGCTTGCCTGTGGAACAGTGCCTGTAGTGCTCAATAAATCTTCTCTAGGTGAAATTTATCAGGACATGGCCTTCCTTTCGGATGAGCCTGTTATTGATCAGGTCGCTGACGCGCTTAAAAAAGCCATTCAGGATGATTTGGCCAAATCTCTTATATTTGAAAATTTTGCTCAAAAACGCTCTCTTTTTTCCTGGAAAAACTCTGCGAATGGCTTTAAGCGCTTGATAGACAATATAGGAAGACACCGACATGCCTGATCTTTCTGTGATTCTTGTCAGTTTCAATGACCGGAAACATCTGGAAAAATGTCTCCAATCTCTGAAAGGTTTCCCTCTAGAGGTGGACCTGGAGATTGTTACGGTGGACAATAACTCTTCGGACGGCAGCCCGGATCTTATTAAGAACAAATTCCCTGAAGTCAAGCTTCTATGCGCCAGTGAAAATCTGGGATTTGCGAAAGCCTGCAATTTAGGGATTTTGGCATCTTCTGGAGAATTTGTCCTGTTCTTGAATAGCGATACAATCGCTGAGGTTCAAGCCTTAAGCGTTCTCCTTGATGAGATGAAACGGAATCCATCAATTGGCGCTGTAGGGCCTGCCCTTCTGTCGGAACAAGGAACCTATCAGGTCTCTTTTGGTAAAAGAGTAGATTTTTTTTCTGAATTTATCCAGAAAGGATTTTTCAATCTCTATTATGCAAAAAAGCTAAAGTCCGACAAAAAGGTTCGGGAAGTGGGTTGGTTGAGTGCGGCTTGTCTGCTGGTTAGGAGGAAAGCCTTGGAAGAGGCCGGATGCTTCGATGAAAATTATTTTCTCTATTTTGAAGATATTGATTTGTGCTACAAGATCAGGCAGGAGGGTTGGACGCTGCGGTTTTGTCCGCAGGTACAAATCAGCCATATTGGAGGGACAAGCACATCTGCGGTGAAAAACTCCAGCAGGTATCACTACAGAAAAAGCCAGATATATTTTTACAGAAAACACAATTCCCGGCTTTCCCAATCCATGTTGCGGGTCTATCTCTGGATGAATTTCAACTTTGGAAGAAAAAAATTTCTGCGAATGCTGTATAAACAGGATCAATGACCAAGATAAAAATCCTAGAAATGATAGATTCACCTTTCCTGGGTGGTGGTCAGATCAATTTACTTTCTCTCGTCTCGTCCCTCGATAAATCTTTATTTGAAGTCCTTGTCTGTTCCGGGGATGGAGGGGCTTTGGTCGAGGCCGTCAAAAACAGAGGGATAACACATATTCCGATCTCCATGACGAAAAAATTCAGCCGGAACACGGTCGCTGAAATCGTTGATATGTTGTCTAAGTTTCGTGTTGATGTGCTTCACACACATGGAGGAGTGGCCGGATTTTACGGTCGTTGGGCTGCACGCAAATGTAAGATTCCTGTTATTGTCCACACGCTCCACGGGATCCATTATCTTCACTACAAAAATATGGCTCTCAAATTTGTTTATATTTTGCTCGAAAAATGGTTTTCACGATTTACGGATGCTGTTATTTATGTCTGTGATTCTGATAAAACCAGGGGCAGTAAATACAGTCTTGTTCCAGAAAGAAAAAGTGTTGTCATCCGGAATGGGGTGGATTTTTTAACCTTTGAAATGCCGGGGGGTAAGCGAACTGAGGAATTGGATTGGGGAGAAGAACTGGGAATCGATCTTTCGCAGCCTATCGTAGGGACGGTTGCGCGGCTTCACCGGCAGAAAGGAATCCCGTATCTTTTAGAAGCCGCCCGGCTGCTGTCACAGGAGATTCCAGGGATACAGTTTTTGATAATAGGGGGCGGGCCTTGGAAAGACAGGTTATTGGAGCAAAAAAATCGTTTGGGCTTAGAGAAGGTTGTCCATTTTCTTGGTGAAAGAAAGGACATCCCTCAACTTCTTTCCCTCATTGATGTCGTCGTTCTCCCTTCTCTTTGGGAAGGACTGCCCTATTCTTTGTTGGAAGCTGGATCCGCAGGTAAGCCTATTGTGGCCACAGATGTCGATGGGGTGAAGGAAATCATTA